>NZ_JBLVOM010000240.1:0-194809 GCF_053543775.1 Acinetobacter endophylla
GTGTAATGGTAGCATGACGGTCTCCAAAACCGTTCGTCAAGGTTCGAATCCTTGATCCTCTGCCAAAGTTTGAAAGAAATCCAACGTTAAGTTGGTACCCTGATGGGGACGTGGCGAAATTGGTAGACGCACTGGATTTAGGTTCCAGCGCCGCGAGGTGTGAGAGTTCGAGTCTCTCCGTCCCCACCATCATATTAAAGCAAGGCAGATGCCTTGCTTTTTTATTGCCTAAAATTTACTGAACAAAGAAAAGCCCATCGAAATGGGCTGAATAACTGGAGAATAGCGCTGTTAAATCAGTGGAAAGATTAATTTATTTTTCTGTTCTTAAAGAAGCAATCAGGCTTTTAAATGATCTTCAAATTCCTCGCCTAGTTGTAGTGCCAAGGCATTACCTGCCAGATCACAGGTTACCAGGCCATATTCTTTCTTGAAACTGAAACTGAAACCACGATCATCCGCCAGGGTGCGTACCGAATATCCTAATTTTTCTAACCATAGTCGAAATGCAATCAAATTTTTCGCTTTAACCACTTTTTTCACGAGATCACTCCTTCATCATTGTTAAATCTTAAATAAGGGTGAAAAATTATCTTTTAAAGGGCAAATGCCTTTATTTAAATTAATTTAAATGAATTTGTGTATATAGTGAACATCGGTTGATTAAGAAAAAATCAATTTAAACGTTAAGTAAATGATTTTTATCATATTGAATAGGTTGTAACTAAATATTAAGCTTTTATAAGCTATAAATTTGGATAATTAATTTTCTAATTCAATAGCTTATTAGGGAAACAGGTTATTTCCTAATTTTATCAATCGTATGAAATAGAAAATTTCAGATCTAGAATGAGAAAATTAAAATCCAATCGACTTATTTATTAAAAGAATACCGGCTGCTGGTTTTCTGATCTTCAGCTCGATTTGCATGCTTTATACTGTCTGAAATGTAATTCTCAAACTGAATACCCGCACCATGACTGAATTAACCATTGAAGACTATGTGAATCAGCAAATTGAATTAATGCAGCAGCAGGGACTTGATCCGGTTGCTGTGATGTTGGGACATGAAGACTGGTTGAGCTTTAGTATTCAGTCGAAAGTGGCCTATACGCCTTTCGGCAGTGCCCGTCGTTATCAGCCTGCTTTAGGTGGCTTGCTACTGGTACGTATTGATGAAATGCAGGCGGTGCGTGTCGTGACTCAAGGTGAACTGGATACTTATGCACAAAGTAACCAGATTCTTTAACATTGCTTCATGCGATACATACGTTGCCAGTTTTAGTGAATAGAATCCAAGAAACTAGTTACTGCTATCCTACATATCATCATTCGGGATCGACATGGCCAATGTCACTTTTAAAGTTGAACGACAGAACTAATGTCATGCTCTGAAAGCAGACATTTTATTTCTATTTTGGTTTACAGTTTAATTTTGAATAATGCCCATTATATTAAATGGGTGCAAATGAGAGAGGGTATCTAAATCTCACTTGTTAAAAATAGACAGTATAGACAGTGAATCGTTCATGAAGTACATGGTTAAATATCCCAATATTACAAGCCATACCAGGATAATAATTCCTGCTGCCCAACGGTTTATAGGCCTTTCAACTAAGGTTTCTCCAAGAATTCTACAATCATCTATAATGTTTTGTGGGGTAAGCTTGATAACTAATAAAATACCTAAAGGTACAACAATAATATCGTCTAAATACCCAAGTACGGGAATAAAATCTGGAATTAAATCAATTGGTGAGAAGGCATAGGCAGCAATAATTAAAGCTAAAAACTTTATAGAATTGGGCGTTCGCTTGTCTTTTGCAATAAGCCAAACAACCAAGATGTCTTTTTTAATTGATTTAGCCCATTGCTTGATTCTTTGATACATAGCAAATATTAAAAGAACTATAGAGATTTAATCATAAGAGAGTTTTCTTAAAACAATATAGATTTTTATTATCCTATTACGATTTTCTAAAATTAACATAATACGCGTTATACGAACTAACAGCTATTTTTTATTTTATACAAATTATATGTTTAGCGTATAAGTGAAAGCCCAATTCAAGTAAATTGGGCTTTTTTATTCACTTGTTAGGTTCCATGCTGATTATTTAAGCAATGTTCCACGAATTTCTCTAATTTAAATCAATATCATCCTGTTATTTATAAGTCATTATTTCATGTGTTGGAACTGAAATTGGTTTCTAAAAAAATAGAGGACTTGATTAATTATAAGAAAGCAAAAATGGCACAGAAAGACATTTTTTAGATGGAGATTCAACTTATTCCAATTTGTGCAAAATTTGTACGTGCCTTTCAATAACATTCTATGCATCGCAAATGACAAATAAGTAAGTCGGCTGAAGCATTGATCTTCAGCTTTGAATCCGGTTTAAAACTGATCTTTCAGGGTTCTTAAACGCTGGAATTCTTCCACGCTTTCTGCGCGCAGAAAAGGATTGGTTTGCAATTCATCTTCAATACTACTTGGCAGCGTGCACTGGCCTAGTATACGCAAACGCTCAATATGTTCGAAGCGTTCCAGAATTGCCGAATTGTCCGGTTCAACGTGTTTGGCAAACTGTGCATTCGATAATGTGTATTCATGGGTGCAATAGACTTGGGTGCGCGGTGGCAAGGCAGCCAGACGGGACAGTGAATGATACATCTGTGAATAGGTGCCTTCAAAAACCCGGCCACAACCCATGGCAAATAAGGTATCGCCGCAGAACAGCACATCAATCGCATCAATAAAATAAACAATATGGCCGAGTGTATGCCCGGGTACAGCAATCACCTGGATATCTATTCCATGAAAATTAAACTGTTCTTCATGCTCAAGCGGATGGGTGATAAACGGAATTTTGCTTAGTTCTGCCCGTGGGCCATACACAGGCAGATTTTGTCCTTGGATCAGTTCCGGCACACCGCCAATATGATCTTTATGCCAGTGAGTCAGCCAGATTTGACTTACAGTTAAACCGTGTTCGGCACAATAGTCTTGTACCAATTCTGCTTCGGTTGGATCAATCACAGCCACCTGATGCGACGCGGTATGTTCAAGCAACCAGATATAATTTTGCAGTGAATTCTGGACATCAATACAGTGAATTTTAAAAGGCATCATAGCGCATCAGACCAAATGAAGATTAAGGATAAAGTAGCATAATTTCGGATGCTCTGGGGCTTGCAGATATCATCTATTCATCCGCAATTATTTTCATTTATTCCAAATTTGAAAAATTTATGATTCTGGATCATCAATGCTCACAGCATTACCAATGGTATAAAAATGACCACCGGCTATATGATGAATACTTTTCCATTCTTCATCCACCTCATGATAATGCCAGTGGCCGTCGCGGAAGACCCGATCATCGGCATAGGCTGCAATCACCTTGCCTATAAACAGGTCATGCATTTGCTGGTTATGCGGCTCAGGAATCAGCTCGCAGAGTATCCAGGCCGCACAGCCTTGTACTACAGGAATATCAGCATCAGGAAAATGAAATAGTTCTACTCCGGATTGTGCCAGTTTGTCCGGCACATCATGCAGGCTCTGCGTACCCAGACGATAGACCATATTCAGTTGTTTCAATGTTGGAATTTGCAGCGCGAAATAACCTGAATTTTCAATAATATTTCGGGTTTTGGTGCTTTTATCCAGAACCACAGTCACTTTTGCGGGGCTGAATTCCAATGCGCATGCCCAGGCTGCTGCCATAACATCTGTATCCTGCTGATCTTGAGCAGATACCAGTACAGTAGGGCCATGGGTAATCAGACGATAAGCTTTTTCTAAGGGAACGCTTTGAATATGGGAGTTTGTCATGCAGCACCATTTGCTCTATTTATTTACTAGGCCAGATTAATGAGATCATTAACATATTCAAGTTCATTCTTGCAAAAAAGCTTTTAAACTAGAGATCGTTATATTCAGGAATTCAAAAAATGAAAATGTACCAGGTCGATGCGTTTACCACGGAACTGTTTAAAGGCAATCCTGCAGCCGTGATTGTGCTGGATGAATGGCTCGAAGATGGTCTGATGCAAAATATCGCCTTGGAAAATAATCTGTCCGAAACGGCTTTTGTTAAAGTCATCGATAGCGATAATTATGCCATCCGCTGGTTTACGCCAACCAAGGAAGTGGATTTTTGTGGTCATGCGACATTGGCCAGCAGCTTTGTACTATTCAATCAATTTGATACGGGGAAAACGATTCATTTTCATGTAAAAGACTTAGGCATTTTTGTAGTCAATCAGGATGCAGATGGCAAGATCAGAATGAACTTTCCAGTTCGTCGTGCAGAGCCAGTTGCTGAATATCCTGAAGCTTTAAGACAGGCCTTGAGCAAACCGTTTAAACAGGTTTATCTGAACGCGCAGGGCTATATTGTTGAATATGAATCGGTACAGGATGTGCTGGATGAAATGCCTGATTTTGAACTGTTAAAACAGTTGAATGGCAAGCGTACAGCCATTACTGCTCAGAATACCTATTTAGACGTTGCGATCACTTCACAAGATACCCAATACGATTGTATTTCACGTTATTTTGCACCGAGTAATGGAATCAATGAAGATCCGGTAACAGGTTCAATTCACACCGGAATTGCACCGCTGTGGGCCGAAAAACTGGGTAAAAATGAACTGGTCGCCTATCAGGCATCAGCGCGTGGTGGGGTGCTATATTGTGCCTTGCAAGATCAGGATCGAATTGAAATTTCCGGTTATGGAAAATTATATATGCAAGCCGAAATTTATCTTTAATTTTTTAATTACATAGAACTACATGTCGTCAGGTGAGGCGGCATGTTATTTTGATGGTCCGGCTTGGAATAGATTATTCAGAAAAAGAATCATTCTCTAAGAAGGGCGCGAATAAAAATTTATATTTATAATTTGGATGAAGAATGTTGCTACGTTATAAAAATTTAAGTCTGGCGATTGTATTGTCTGGCTGTAGTGCACTGAGTTTTGCACAACCTGTTTTGGTGAAAACGGAACAAAATGTTGAAGAATACCGACTGGATAATGGACTGCGCATTATCCTGGCACCGAATGATAAAGAAAATAAAGTTTTTATGAATACGGTCTATCTGACCGGCTCCCTGAATGATCCTCAAGGCAAGGGCGGTCTGGCGCATCTGCTGGAACATTTGGCCTTTAAAGGCACAGAAAATGTCAAAGGGGATGAATTCCAGCGTCGACTGGATCAATATACCTTGATGACCAATGCCAGTACCGACTATTACTCAACCAAATATACTAATGTGATCCGTCCTGAAAAAACTGCGCTGAGTGAAGTCATTTTTCTCGAAGCCGAACGCATGGACAAGCTGGTGCTTCAGGAAAAATATGTACCGACTGAAATTGATATTGTAAAACGCGAGCGTGAAATTCGTCTGGATCAGCCATTTTCAGTATTGATCGATCAGGTGTTTAAATCTGCTTATGGCAATCAGTATTTAGGCCGTTTGCCGATTGGTGACCTAAATGAGCTGCAATCAATCAATATGCAGGAACTAAACCATTTTTACCGTCAATGGTATGCACCGAATAATGCCTTTGTGGTCATTTCGGGCAAATTTGATAAGGCCGAAGTCTTAAAACAGCTGGATACGCATTTCAGTCCGATTCAATCCCGAAATGTACCAGCGCAAGTGAAAGTCCCAGCGCTTAAACCAGAGCAAATCAAACAGCGTGAATTTACAGTAAAGAAAGGCAGTGATCTGGCCAAGTTTAATCTTTATTTGAATCAATCCGAAGAAAGCATTAAAACGGCTTTGGCTGTTTCGCCAACGCTCTATACTTTGCAGCCAAGTGGACATCTCTATCAGAATATGGTGGAAACTGGGAAGTCAACAGCGGTGCAATCCAGTACCTGGCTGGATAAAGACTTTAATCTGGTGTTTATGGGAGCAATCTATGCTCCGAATCATCAGGCACAAGCGATAGAGCAGGGACTGATTCAAGGCGTAGAACAGAGTCAGCCATTTACCGAAGCAGAATTAAACCGGGCTAAAAATCTGACCCGAAATCAGGCCGACAATATTAAAAACAGTGCGACTGCTTTGGGTTCACGTTTAAGCGATTATGCAGTGGCGTATTCAGGTGACTGGAGCCAGTATTTTAAAGATCTGAATGCAATTCAAAGCCTGAGTGTGAATCAGGTCAATCAGGTCTATAAGAGTTTTTTAAAACCTGAATACCGTATTTCTGGCAATATTTTACCTACCCCGGAAGATCAGAAGAAAGCGCAGGAACTGGCACAGACAGAAGCACCGGCAAAAACTCTGGATCAGCAGGCTGAAGCAGAAGAGCCAATGAAAGATGTCAGTGTCTATCAGGCTGAAGTAAAGCAATATGTCCAGGAATCCAAACAGTATTTGTACAGTAAAGACAAACAGATTCAGCGTGGCAAGTTGAAAAATGGCATTAAATACGCGCTGTTTCCGACGACTACCCGCGATGACAAGGTCTATGCCACAATTTCATTGGATTTTGGTACCGCTCAAAGCCTGATGAATAAAGGCGAGATTCTGGACCTGACGGCTTATTTAATGTTGCGCTCTTCGGAAACTCAAAGCTTGCAGCAGATTGCCGATAAAATTATTGAAGTAGGCGGTTCGGCAACTGCCGGTGCATCCGGCAATGGCCTGACCTTGCAGATCAGCGCCAAAAAAGAAAAGTTTGAAGAGTTTTTTCAGTATGTGGTTGATGTGCTGAAAACGCCGGCATTTGAACAAAGTCAGTTTGATTTAATCAAGGGACAGACTTTATCCAGTCTGGATCGTCCTTATACTGAACCAGATACGGTGTCGAGCTTGACGATGGCCCGAACGATCGAGATCTATCAGCCTGGCGATCTGCGTTTCCATTTCGAGCCTGAACTGGCCAAAAAACAGTATCAGAAAGCGACTCGCGAACAGGTTATGGCACTGTATCAGCAGTTTTTAAAAACCCAGCATGCACAAATCGCGGTCACAGGTGAGTTTAATCCAAAATCGATGCAAAAAACGCTGAAAAACAGTTTCTCAGACTGGAAAGCTACACAGCCTTATGAGCGTCTGAAATCGGAATATCGAAGCTATCCAGCCCAGAAAATTCATGCGTTGTCTGAGCAGCGTGAATTCGGGAGTTATGAGGCATTCATGAGCATGCCGGTCGGCGCAGATCATGCCGATGCACCTGCATTACAGGTATTTCGATATATTCTGGGTGATTCACAGTTATCGTCACGACTGGCACAAGAGCTACGCGAGAAAAATGCACTAGTCTATGGTTTTAGTGCAGATGTGCAACTCGATGAATGGGCAGATGTGGGCGCCATGATGATTAGTGCCAATTATACGGCTGGAAAATCCGCACAGGTTTCTCAGGCAGTGCATAAGGTACTGAATGAACTGCTGACACGTGGCGTGACTGAACAGGAAGTCGAAGCGGCAAAAGCCAGTATCTTGAAACAGCGTTTAACTGCACTCGAAGATGATCGCCGTATTCACACTATGTTGATTCCACAGCTGGAAAAAGACCGTAATCTGGTTTACCGGGAAAAACGTGATCAGGCGATTGCTCAACTGAGCAAAGCCGATATTGATGCCATGATCAAAAAATACATCAAGCCGGATCAGCTGGTTGAAGTGATGGCCGATCAGTATGGTAAGCAAGTGAAAACATCATAGTGTTGATAAAAAATCCCCTCAAGTGAGGGGATTTTTTTTATTTACTTGAGCTTTATGTTCTAGGTTGCTCTATAGCTAAAAACAATCCCTCCGATTATGCCTGCAAGGATAGATAGGGGCAGACTCCAATCAGATGCAATAAGAAGAAAAATCAATATTCCACAGCCACTCAAAGCTGAATAGAAGGCAATATCTCGATCAAAAGGATGATGGATCGCCACTTGATAATAATAAGACGTTATCCAGCTTGAAATAATAGTGAGTAAAATACAAAGTCCTTTGCCTGAAGGCGTATTTAGACTGGAATCTGTTATCCAACTTAGCATGTCCTCATCTACTCAAAGTCGATAAAAACGTTTAGCATTTTCATAAAAAATCGGCTTTAACGCATTTTCATTGTAGTCCTGCACAATATCGCTAAAAGCATCAATAATGTTGGTGAGTGAGCTACTGACACTGTCCATTGGAAAGTTGGATGCAAACATCACGCGCCCAGAACCAAAACAGTCTAAAGTATGCTGGATCACGGGTGCGGCACGTTCCACTAATTCCTGTTTACTTGCCAGCCGTTTCTGCGTGTGAAAATCATGTCCCAAGACTGGCATAAACAGACCAGACATTTTGGTCGATACATTTTTGCATTCGGCCAGTTCTGCCAACTGATCTTTCCAGTCTGCAAATATCTGGGTGCGATCTTGTTCGGTCTTGCCTGTAGCTTTGCTCACTTTGCCAAATAAACCTGCGGGCGTACCCAGATGATCCAGCACAATAGGGGTGTTTGGAAAGGCTTTGGCCAGCGCAGTAACATCCGCAATCTGGGTAGAGTACACCCAGGCATCAAAGCTTAAATCTTGCCTGGCCAGTTCTTCAAAGCCCTTCAGGAAATCTGTGTTGCGATAGAGATGCGGTTCATCGGTCCAGGCATGAAACCCTTTATCTGGATGTACTGCAGCCATTTTACGGATGCCCCGAAACTTGGGAGAAGCTTCGCGATGCAATTGAATCAACTGTTTAAAATTTTTCTGCCGCGGATCCGCCGTGGCGACAATTCCACCCAATTGGATAGTGTGCTGATCAAAAGGAAGCCCAGCGATAAAACGGGTTTCATTTACCACACCCGTACCTTTATGGTCATGCCAGCTGGCTTCAACATGCACAATCTGCTCTATTTCATAATGTCCTGCATCTTTCTTGTAATTTGCAGGCAGATAAGGTGCAGTCAGGTGCTGTGTCAGGCCAATGGTCTCAATGACGTCTCTGGGTTTCAACAGTCGAACCATTCTGTCTAGTAATTTGGGATGATTGCCGAACAGCTTTACCGCTAGCGCTGCCGCATGTGGGGTATTGTACGGATCCCATTGGTGGATATGAGGGTCAATGATCGGGAAGGGAAGTTGCTGCATGCTATGCCTTGTTTTCGTTTATTTATTATTCAATTTATATAGTGCTTAAATCACTTTAAAGTCAATATGATAAATGACAGCAAATAAAAAAAGCCCCGCGGGGCTTTTCGTATTTTAATCAATGATCATGCTTGTGATCATGGTTATGCTTGTTGGCATGAAACTCTTCATTGTGACGGAAACGTAAATAGTTTTCGAACTGTTCACAGTATTCATCATAGTTATCTTCCAGCATCATTTGAAATTGCTGCAAGATATAAGACATGACCTGATCTTTGGCATCGCGCATTTCATTCCCATCTTTAAAGTTATTCGCTGCCACCCAGGTATTGAAACGGGCAGTACCAAATAACATCGCCGCACTGACTTGACCGCGCTTATCGCTCGGTTTTTCCTGTGAGCCTTTTTCTACGCGACAAAACTCGTTGGCTTGTTGAATAAATTCATCAGCACGTTCAAAGAATGCCGCATTTAACGCTTCTTCTTCGGTTACATCGGTTGCTTCAATCTTTTGAACCATGAATTTGTTCCTAACACTAAAATCTCAATCGTTAATTATAGGCAAAGCCTTGCAGAAACTAAACCTTTGCCTTAATCTAAAAAATAGCCTAAGCATATAAAAGTGAATGCCATGCAGGATGCGATTGCAGTACAAAGCCTAAAAAGTGATATTGCCTTATTGCGCCAGAATATTTGGCCACCGGCAAATCTAGCCAATGTTGAAGGCTTGCCGATTTATTATGGCAGCCAGTCACAGGTAGATGAATACTATAGCCAGTGGCTCGGGCTGATTGAAAGGGCACAGGATCTGTTTCAGCCTTTTATGGAAGATGAAATCTTGGATGCGATCCATCTGCCGAGTCATTTAAACTTGCCGCTGTTTTATTTTCATGTTGACCGGATTCGCATTAATAAAACCCGCGCCAAGGAATCCAAAACTTTTCGTGGGGTCGCCAGCCTGATCGAAAAATGTGGCCAGTTCGAACCCGAGCAGGTCACAGCCATGCGGCAATGGCTAGACAGTGACGACACCGCAGCATTGGTGGCACACCGTGAGTTTGTGGATTTACGCACTTATGTATTTCAGCATGGCCAGAGCGAATATACGCGCACCCGTTTTTACGTCAATGGAATCGTGCTGAGTGTTGAGCCACATTTTGAACTGGTCGATGCACGTGATAAGCCACGCAAGCAACGCAGCGACAGTTATAACGATCCTCTGGCAGACAATAATACCTGGAAAGTATTCGGCAAATATCGCTAGCACAATTTGACCAAGCCCGGTCTTACCAGAAGGGCTTGGTAGTTTCAGCAAACTGTTGTAAACGCTCGGCTGCTTCACTCGACAAACGCTGCTGTTCTGCGCTTATCCAGCCCAGTACAAACCAGGCCTTGGCCTGTTGTTTGACATAAGGTCTAAATAATTCGTCTGCTACAAATAGGTCGTTATAATGCCCGAGACTTTCCTGCAAGGGTTTTAAGGCTTTTAGATAGGCTTTAACCTCTTTTTCAGGAAATAAGCTTTGCAAGAATTCTACATTATAGCGTAAGCGTTTAACCCGTTTGCGTGTGCGATGTCGGGATTCAATATCCAGTTCTTGATAGTTCTCGGCATCCTGACAGATTTGCTGGTGCAGCTTGCTCAGGCCTTTACACAAAATTTTATGCGAAGACTTGACTTTGTTATCCGTTTTTTCTTGGCTAAAGCTGAACAGTTGCAGCATTAATTCTACGGTAGCAGGACTTCTAAACAGCGCACTGATATCTGGTTGTTTTTGTCGGTGTGGTGGTAATTTCAGTAAGGGTGAACCTGCTTTTTCCAGTTGTGGAATCAGGCTTTCTGCCAGGGCATCGCGATCTCGGGTGGAACCCAGTTGCTGAAAAATATCCCGCAGCTGTTCCGGCCATTCTGGCTGTACATGTTCAGTCACGGACTGGAAAATTTTAAAAGCACTGCGCAAACGTCGAATCGCAACACGTGCCTGATGCACATGATCACTATTATAATTTTCGGCAGCAATCGCCGTCGCATTTGGGAAAAGATGAGCGAGACAGTTGGCGACAATTTTTTGTAAAATCGTACTGATCTGATCTTTCTGTTCAAGCACTAAGGGAAGCTGATGCTGAACTGGCAGACTCTCTTCATCATGTAATAAGGCATAACCGCGTTCCGATTTGCTCCGTGTATCCAGCCACAAAGCATAACGCTGAACCCAGGGCTGAATGAAATCAATCAATTCACTCAGCTGGCCGGATTTAAGCTCAAATTCGACTTCATAAATATCGATGGCTTGATCATTGTGTCGAATTTCTCCGACATCAAAGGCAATTTCAATCTGGCTGTCCAGATGACTTTCTGTGAGGACATACCGTACGACATCTGTTTCAAATTGCAGGATGAGTGGTGTCTCCAGATCACCGAGCGCCTGTTTCAGGATTTTTTTGGCCGGTTTATGTTTGCGATATAACTGAAAATCACAATGTTCCGGAGGACTTTTTAATTCATGCTCAAGTTCAAAACGTTCAAATTGTTGTTCAGTCGCTGCTTTCAGGGTTTGAATCCATTGCTGGTCTTCCAGACGTTGCCGCAGGGCAATCTGATGTTGTTGTAAGTGTTGCGCTTCAGTATCAAAGTAGCGTGCACACAGACGATGCCGAGTCGGCTGAAGTTTCTGAATGTCCTGTTCAAATTGCACACGAGACTGTGGCGGAATCTGGAATTTGAGTTCTATTTCTGCCATCGGGTCATTCCTCCGCGATGTTGGTTTTATAGATTAATATAGCCCAAAGATCGGCAGGGGTGTGATGTGCTTCTGCAACAAAAAAGCACGCCAGAGAAGGCGTGCTTTGAGTTTTTCTTGTGATATTTATTTCAATATGTTTATTTCAGGAATTTACGACTGACCAAGAACTGTTCGGTCGCTTCAAGCAGTTTCTGCGCATAGACTTCCTGCTTGGCGGTCAGCCAGCCCAGCACAAACCAGTCACTTGCTTCCAGCTCGGTCTGCTGAATATAAACTGCAGAAGAGGCCAAAGTTTGATATTCACTGGCTGCCAGTTGAGCATCGTTCAGCGCTTTGCTGTATTTCTGCAAATTTTTGACATCATAGATCGTGGTTAAAATCGGAAAGCTGAATTTGAGCTCCTGAATCCGGCCCGACAATTGATCCAGACTTTCAAAATCAGTGATATCGGTCTGGTTCATTTGTTCCTGCAAAGCTTTATATTGCTGTTGCAAGGTAGTTTGAGCAGCAGTTTTCAAGTCCAGCGAGGCATGCTCATTTTCATTTAAACTGAACATCAGTAATTCCAGATAATGATGCACATTCTGGGTAGATTTGACCAGATTACCGAGTTTCTCCTGCGCATACAGAATATCTTTGCTCAGGTTTTCTGCCGTGGTGGGATTTTGCAGGAAGCCGGCCAAGCTGTTTTGCATATGTTGTAAATGTTGCAAATGTTCAAATTGCTGCTTAAAGGCCGCCAGTTGATGTGCCCATTTGTCCGAAAGCTGTGGATGCCAGTCTTTGAAGAGCAGCAAGGTCAGATATAAGTGATCCAGTGCCAGTCGTGCCTGATCAATATGTTCCTGCTCTGCAACCTGAGCTGCAATCGCCGCGATATTCGGCAATAAATGCTGCATCTGCTGTGCAATCAGACTGCAGATGGTTTCACTGGCGCTGTCTTTTTTGCTGATCTGAAATTCTTTGCTAAGGGTCGCAGGACTGACGCGCTGTGAAGTGGCCAATAAATTGCCTATTTCGGCCTTACTACGTACATCGAGCCAGAGCTGGTATTTCTTGACCCATTCAAAACTGAAGGCCAGCAGATGTTGAATTGAACCATTTTTTAGTTCGAACTCGACTTCATGTACTTCTTGCTCAGCATCCTGTGTGCGGATCTGTCCAATATCCAGGCTGACTTCGATCTGGGTATCTTCATAGTCAATCACTCTTAACGTACGGGCAATATCGGTTTCAAACTGGAGTTGTAGCTGATCGAACTGATTGCCGAGCGCATTGCTGAGAATTGCCCCGGCTTCTGGAAATTTTTTATAAATATCTAAATCCAGTTCAGGAGATGCGGTTAATTTCCCTAGATCATGATTATGTTCAAAGCGTTCGATATGGCTTTTTCCGGCCGCTTTTAGCGTTTGCACCCAACGTGTACCTTCCAGACGCTGACGCAGTGCCACCCCATGCCGGGCCAGTTGGCGGTCGGCAGTATCATAATATTTGGCTTGAAGCTGGATCTGTTGAGACTTTTTCGGATCAAGTGCCTTGAGCAGTGCAGTGCGTCGTGCCGCAGGAATCTGGAACTTGAGTTCAACTTCAACCATGATGATCATCCTATCTGTTCAGTGCAATTAAGCGCTGAATCTTCACTTGAATAAGGTTATGAAATAAGGCGGACAGCAGCCGCAATTATATTTTTAGATTTGTGCGCAGCAGATTGTAACCAAAATCAAAATGCATGTAAGACTTGACGGAACATAAAAAGCTTAAACAGAAGTTTGAAACTTAGATTTCATCGGTTCATTTTAGGCTAAAACAATCGGATTCAGGCCTTCACGAGGATGTGCAAGATGCATTGAAGCGCGCATCAAAAGGCTGTTATTTGGCTAAAATATACGCTAAGGTAAAACAAAAAACGTCAGGATGATGACAGATGAATGTACAAGTACAACCAGAAAGTAAGAATGAGGTGATGGTTCAGCCCCAGATGCCGATTAAGAACTATCATGAATTTTATCGCTTCTATTTGACTGAGCATCGGCATATTATTAGCCGCCGTCTGCACGTGGCCGGCAGTAGCATCGGTTTATACTGTTTTGCCAAAGCCATTCGTCAAGGCAAGCCGCGATATTTTGCCTATGGTTTACTCTCGGGCTATGCCTGTGCCTGGGTCGGTCATTTTATCTTTGAGCGCAATAAACCAGCCAGCTTCAAACAGCCTGTATATAGCTTTATCTCGGACTGGCGCATGTTTGCCGATGTCCTGCGTGGTAATATCAGTCTGATCGACCTTAAATACGATAAAATTTCCCGTTAAGCCAGAATGACTTTTATCGGAATGTGCCCACTTAAAGCATGAAATTTCGATAAAAGCCTTGCAAGTCTAGAATTATTATTCTAATAATTATGGTATTGCAGATTAGGTTTTTTGATCAACCATTATATTTTAATTAATACATCAGTTTTCCAAGCCTGGAGCGACCTTCTCCGGGCTTTTTTTATGCCTGTTTGCTACCAATAAATGTTCAAGATTTTGCTCATGCTATTGTGTAAATATTCATAGAAGAATTCATGTGGATTTGTGCTGAAAGTAAAAGATCCTTTCTGGCTTTGAAACGTTTCCCCACAAACGAATGACTCAAAACCAGAAAGGATCGGGTATTACAAACACAGGTATTTATTTTTCTGTTTATTTTCTGTGTCTAAGGCTATTTAAGACGCTTCGTGCCGATTGGGCTATCCCTGAAAATGGGTATTTTTAATATTAATTAATTTGAGTACGCTTGAGCCAGGCGAAAAAAAGACAAAAAAAATCGCTCTTAGAATTTTGCAACTTCTCCACCAAGTTATCTGCAAAATCCTAAAAGCGTTTGTCGGAGGGCGTAAGCATTAACACGTTATAATTATTGTTATAAGGCAATTAAAACGCAGATTTGAAAGCCCGTATATCCCTGAAAATGGTGATATTTAAGATTTAATTGATAAATTGCGCTAAAAACCTGCAAATCTGTTGCTGCTTGGTCTCAGAAACAGCAGGACTGCGGCAATTAAACCGAGTTATGCCTATAATAGAGCCATCCTAGCAAGTGGCGAGCAAGATGCGCGGTTTATATTTAATTACCAATGATGATCCATTAGAGCTTTTATTGGCGAAGTTGGAAGGTGCAATGGCCAATGGTGGTGTTGCGGTCTTGCAATATCGCCGTAAAAAAGTGGCGAAAGAAGATCAAATTTACGAAATCGAGTATATGAAAGCCATGTGTGCTGAATATGCTGTACCTTTCGTGATTAATGATGATCTGGAAATGGCGGTTAAATACAGCGTGGGTGTGCATTTAGGCCAGGATGATGGTTCGATTGTCGACGCTGTTGCGCGTTTGCCTAAAGGCGTGTTGATTGGCCGTAGCTGTAATAACTCACTTGAGCTGGCTGAACAGGCCATTGCCGATGGTGCGAATTATGTGGCATTTGGAGCAATTTATGCTACTGATAGTAAACCTGAAGCGGGTAATATTGGTCTTGAAACCTTAAAACTGGCCAAAGAGAAATTGAATGTACCTTTATGTGCCATTGGTGGTTTAACGGTTGAAAATTCCAAGGATGTCATTGAGTCAGGTGCGGATTATTGCGCGGTGATTAGTGATATATTGGGACTCCCTATGAATGCCATTCCTGAACGTTTAGATGAATGGTCTGCGCTTTTTCAAGCTACAGCATAAAATTTTTTGATTGATTTAATTTTGAGTCGAGTGCCTTCATGAGCTTATCTCCAAAGCAAGAACAATTGTTCAAACAAGCTAATAAACATATTCCGGGTGGCGTTAATTCACCTGTACGCGCATTTAATGGTGTCGGTGGGACGCCGGTCTTTATCGAAAAAGCCCAAGGTGCGTATCTGTATGATGTCGATGGTAAGCGTTATGTGGACTATGTAGGTTCATGGGGGCCGATGATTCTGGGCCATGCACATCCGGCGATTATTAAAGCCGTTCAGGATGCTGCGGTCGATGGTTTGAGTTTTGGTGCGCCCACAGTTCATGAAACCACGCTTGCAGATATTATTTGCGAGATCATGCCATCGATTGAACTAGTGCGTATGACCAACTCGGGTACAGAAGCGACCATGACCGCGATTCGTTTAGCACGTGGTTATACTGGCCGTGACAAGATTGTAAAATTTGAAGGCTGTTATCATGGTCACTCAGATTCATTATTGGTAAAAGCCGGTTCAGGTTTATTGACCAGTGGAGAAGGGGAAGCGACGTCTGCAGGCGTGCCAGCAGATTTTGCTAAACATACGCTGACACTTCCATATAACGACATCGCGACTTTAAAAGAATGCTTTGCCAAATTCGGTTCAGAAATTGCCGGCGTGATTGTTGAGCCAGTCGCAGGCAACATGAACTTGGTGAAACCAATTGACGGTTTCCTGCAAGCGATTCGTGATGTTTGTGATGAACATGGTTCAGTGTTTATCATTGATGAAGTAATGACCGGTTTCCGTGTCGGTTTGGGTGGTGCGCAAGCACATTATGGCGTTACTCCGGATTTAACCACTTTAGGTAAAATCATCGGTGCAGGCTTACCAGTCGGTGCATTCGGTGGTAAACGTGAAGTGATGGAATGTATCGCACCATTGGGTAAGGTCTATCAAGCAGGTACGCTATCAGGTAACCCATTGGCAATGCGTGCAGGTATCGAGATGTTCAAGCATTTACGTACCGAAGGTTTTTATGAAAAATTAACCGCACAACTCGAAAAATTGCTCGCCGGTTTACAAACTGCTGCTGATGAAGCAGGCATTCCATTCAAGACCCAACAAGTGGGCGGTATGTTTGGTCTTTACTTTACCGATCAGGAAGATATTACTAGCTTCGACTCTATGCTGAAATGCGATGTCGATGCCTTCCGTAAATTCTTCCATGGCATGTTAAGTCGTGGCGTAAACCTTGCACCATCTGCTTTTGAAGCAGGATTTATTTCTGCTGCGCATAGTGATGAAGATATTGCTTACACGATTCAAGCGGCTAAAGAAACTTTTGCTGAGATGAAAGCGTAATACCTCTCCCAAACCCTCTCCTTAAAGGAGAGGGCTTTCATCTATTGAATAGAAATGAAAATTTAAAGACTTCCTCCAGTATTCTTGCGCTATATATGGCTCAGGCTTAGGGGGAATTACATTTAAAATTAGAGATCATTTTCATGCAAACCAAACATTATTTGACTTTAAGCGATGCGGAATTTTTATTAGATCAAGCCCATCAATATGCCATTCAGAACAGTTTTAATGTCAGTATTGCAGTCGTAGATGAAACGGGTAATTTGCTTGCGATGAAGCGTATGGATGGTGCAGCACCGATGACTGCAAATCTGGCCGTCGAAAAGGCTAAATGTTCAGCTATGAGTCGCCATCCCTCCAAACTGTTTGAGGATATTATCAAAGGCGGACAGATGGGTTTTCTGACCATGGAAACTTTCTCAGGAATGTTGGAAGGTGGTGAACCGATTCTGTATCAAGGCCAGCTCGTCGGTGCGATGGGTGTGTCGGGTGTGAAGTCGTTTGAAGATGCGGAGATTGCACAGGTAGCCATTGAGAAATTTTTGGCTAAGCAAAGCTAATCCAAAATAGAAATTGATCAGCTTAATTTAATAAAATCATTCAAAGTTGTACCAAAATGAAGCGTGGAACGTGAAATATCAACTAAAAAGCCCAATCGCTAATGAGTGGGCTTGTCTATATACAATTAAAGTTATAATTTAAAAAGGAAATCAAAAGAATTTCGTATAACGTGTATTATGTTAATTTTAGAAATAATTAAAAGTTTGGAAATACTAGTGAAATGCAACTTATAGAAATAGAGCCTTATTTTTGGGAACTATATGAGGATAGCGAAAATATATACCTCAATGTTTGTATAAATATGAGTGCAGTTTCTTGGGCGAAAACTATCTGCCTAGATAAACAAACGATTCAGCAATATCAGACTCAAGGAAAAGGTTTTATTGATGACTTAGCTAAAAGAATTGAAAGCAGCCAATTTAGAAAAGATTATGAAAGATTTTATTCATTTCCAGATGCCTCCGCAGAACAAAAAGAGGGAATGCTTCTAGCATTTAATGAATATAGGGCTAAGCAAAATTAAAGCCATTTAACATAATGGCGATGATACGAAATTAGAACAATAAACCTCTGTGAAATCAAAGTGTTTTCCAAATCGATGCTAAACTAAAATAGCATGAATCATCATGCTATTTTGTATTTATAAGAGCCTCCCATGCTGTACCCCATCCCTAAAAAAATCCAACTTGCTCCATCCCAAGCCAAATGGCAGCTTGC
This sequence comes from Acinetobacter endophylla, assembly GCF_053543775.1. Classification (NCBI taxonomy): domain Bacteria; kingdom Pseudomonadati; phylum Pseudomonadota; class Gammaproteobacteria; order Moraxellales; family Moraxellaceae; genus Acinetobacter; species Acinetobacter endophylla. The sequence goes on from NZ_JBLVOM010000240.1 coordinate 18,170, forward strand.
ATCAAATGAATCTGTTTTGGTTTTAGTGGGATTACAAAATTTAAGGATGATGGTAAGCATACAAGAAAGCGACCTAATGAGTCATCTGATCCAGATCAGCAATAAAGCCAAAGCACTCGATATTCCGATTGTTGACTTATATGGTGATGACCTGATGCAAGGCATGCAGCAATTGGGAGAATATGCCTCAATGCATCCGCAACTGATTTTTGCCGGGCAGGTTACACCGATGCTGAAACAGATTTTACCGCATCTGCAAAGTGTCACCGAGCAAATCTGTGTAGTTGATGATGCGATTTTATTGTCAAATCAAGATCAGCATATTCAGTGGATTGAAAATATTTCGGCACAGGGGATACATCACTTAAATACCTATAGCCTGACTCGATTATGGGATTTAAGCGCGCCGTCAGAATATGTATTGTCGACCAAAGGCATTATGTTGGCTGTCGCAGAACAGCTGGATATGGATGCTTTGGAAATTGATCCCTATGTCGACTTAAAAAATTATGGTCTGGATTCAGTAGCGATGGTCAGTCTCGTTGGTATATGGCGTGCGCATGGTGCCAATATCCGTTATGAAGATGTGCTAAAGCATCCGTCTTTGCATGAATTGGCAAGCTTCATTTTAAAATCCTCAGGTTGATGTGCTGCGATTAAGCATTTTTATGCGCTAAATCGGAAATTTCATCGTCATTTACATAAATGCGCATTGTAATTATTGGCTAAGCTTTCTATCATTGCCGCCTTGTTTTTCGCGATCAGCCTGGGATTGAACTTTGAGTAATTTTCTAACCGAACATCTGATACATCGTGATGACGATTTCATGGTCATCCACAAACCTGCAGGTTTACTCACAGTTCCCGGTAAAACAGAAGACTTACAAGATTGCCTGATCAACCGTCTGGTCAAACTAGAACCCAAAACTTTACTGATTCATCGACTGGATCGCGATACATCCGGCATTTTGGCCTTTGGTCTGACTAAATGGGGACAAAAAACCATTTCCCGCCAGTTTCAGGAACGCCAGACCGATAAAACCTATAAGGCTGTGGTTGCCGGTAAACTAGAAGGTGAAGGCACTATTGAAGTGCCGGTGGTATATGATCCAAGCCGTCCGCCCTTACATATCGCAGATCCCGCACATAATAAGCCAGCCATCACGCATTGGCAGGCGATTGAGCATTTTAATATTCAGGGACAGCCTGTGACCCGGGTGAAACTGATCCCAATTACCGGCCGTTCTCATCAGCTACGGGTGCATATGCAATATCTCGGGCATCCGATTATCGGTGATACCTTATATGCATCAGCCGAACAGCAACAGCTCAGCTCGCGTCTATGTTTACATGCGGAACGTTTGAGTTTCTATCATCCTCAAACAGAGCAGCTGGTCGAATTTTATTGTCCGGCGCCATTCTAGGAAATACTTCTTTAATCGGCGTGAATTATGCTCACTTTTTAGTGGGCTTTATGTCAAAATACATTGCTTGAAGGTGTGAAATTTTGCTCCAATCACGTTTCGTGATTGAGCCTAATATTCATAATCTTGTACTTAAGATAAAGGTGGAAAAATTGCAGCAATTTGCTATTGGTCAACGTTGGTTATCAGATACTGAAACAGAACTCGGTTTAGGCGTTCTTATTGATGTTGATGAGCGGTCGGTCAGCATTTTATTCCCGAAAAGCGATGAAACCCGCGTCTATGCACGCAGCAATGCACCCTTATCTCGTATCGTATTTAATGTGAAAGATGAATTACAGGATCAGGAAGGGACCAAGTGGATTGTAGAATCCGTTGAAGACCGGAATGGCGTGGTGCGTTATCATGTTGTTCGTACTCTGGAAGATGGAACTGAAGAACGTAAATCGCTGAATGAAACCCGTATTGGTGCCACCATCCAGCTGTCTAAGCCTCTAGACCGTTTATTGGCCAGTCAGGTCGATTATAAAGAATGGTATGACCTGCGTATTGAAGCGCTGCTAATGCAGGCCAATATGCAAAGCAGTCCACTGCGTGGTCTGGTAGGTTCACGTGTCGGCCTGATTTCGCATCAATTGTATATTGCCCATGAAGTCGGTCAGCGTTTTGCACCGCGTGTATTACTGGCCGATGAAGTGGGTCTGGGTAAAACCATTGAAGCGGGTCTGATCATCCATCAACAGCTGAAAACCGGCCGTTCTGAACGTATCCTGATTTTGGTTCCAGATTCGCTGCAATATCAGTGGATGATCGAAATGCGCCGTCGTTTCAATCTTGAGTTCTCGCTGTTTGACTTGACCCGTACTGCATCGATCAAAGAACATGATCCTGAACAAAACCCGTTCTTGACCGAACAAAAAATTATTGCCTCTGTCGATTTGATGGTCGACCATGAAGATCTGCGTGAACAGGCACTTGAAGCCGGTTTCGACCTGCTGGTGGTCGATGAAGCACATCATTTGATGTGGAGCGAAGAAGATGGCGGTAATGACCGTTATGATCTGGTCGAAGAGCTTGCTGAACATACGCCGGGCGTGTTGTTATTGACAGCGACACCTGAACAGCTCGGTGTAGAAAGTCACTTTGCACGCCTACGTTTGCTTGATCCGCAGCGTTTTAACTCGCTGGATCGTTTCCTCGATGAAGAAGCGCAATATCAGCATACGGCTAAAATTGCAGAAGTGTTGATGTCAGACATGCCGCTAGAAGCTGAGCATCTTACTGCGATTGAGGCCTTGTTAGGTCATCCGATTGAAGATCATCCTGAACAGCGTTTCCGTGCCATTCATGAACTTTTAGACCGTCATGGTACAGGCCGTATCCTGTTCCGTAATACGCGTGAAGCGATTCAAGGTTTCCCGGGTCGTGACTGTCAGCCAGCGCCATTGCCAGCACCAGAACACTGGTCTAAAGATGGTAAATTACGTGAGCAAATGTGGCCTGAAGAAGCTCAGCTAGATGGCTCGTGGATGGAAGCCGATCCACGCGTGATGTGGCTGATGGAGCGTTTGCGTACCGATTTAAAACACAAGAAAGTCTTACTGATTGCGCGTAGCGGGCCAGTGGTTGAGGCGTTGGAAAATGTACTGCGTTTACATGCCGGTATTCGTACGGCGATGTTCCATGAAGGCATGAGCTTGTTAGAACGTGACCAGGCCGCAGCTTATTTTGCTGAAGATTCGTATGGCGCGCAGATTCTTCTTTGTTCGGAAATCGGTTCAGAAGGACGTAACTTCCAGTTTGCCTCTGATCTGATTCTGTTTGACCTACCTGCGAACCCGGACGTGTTGGAACAGCGTATTGGTCGTCTGGATCGTATCGGTCAGGAAAACCGCATTCAGATTCATGTGCCTTATCTGGTGGGAACTGCACAAGAACGTATGTTCCGCTGGTATAACGAAGCGCTGAATATCTTCAGCAATATTTCTCCAGCTGCACAAACCTTGCAAGAAAATTTTATTGTTCGCTTGAAAGACTGTCTATTGGCAGACAAAGGTCAAGAGTTTGAAGACCTGCTGGAAGAAGTTAGCGTGCAACGTGAAGCGCTGGAAGCTGAATTGCAGGAAGGTCGAGACCGTTTGCTTGAGTACAACTCTTGCCGTCCGGTGGTGGCACAGGAAATTGTCAACGCGCTTGAAGACTATGATGACAATACCACTTTGCCGATTTTCATGAAGCGCTTTATGGCGTCTACGAATATCGACTTTGACGAGCAAAGTAACGGTACAGTGATCATCAAGCCAACCGATCAAATGCAGGTTCAAGGTTTGACGTTGGATGAAGAAGGGATTACAGCGACTTTCTATCGTGATCAGGCACAAATCCGCGAAGATGCGCAATACCTGACACTGGAACATCCATTCACTGAAAGTGTGATGGAAATGATCAATACGCAAGGCTTTGGTAGCACTAACGTTGCGGTACTAAAATCTGCAGCACTGCCACAGGGTTCGGTATTACTTGAAGTATGGTTCAAGGTCGATGTGGTGGCTCCGAAAGCATTGAACTTGCCGTCTAGCTTGCCGCAACAGTTGATTCGTGTCTTGCTCAGTGAAAAAGGTCAGGATCTATCACAAAAGATTGCACCAGAAATCCTGAAACCGTACTTGCATCATTTAGATGGCAATAGTTGCCGTCAGGTGGTGAAAGCACGTCGTGATGTGATTGAAGCACGTTATCAGCAAGCGCTTGAACTGGCACGCAGTGCATTGCCTGGCTTCAAGCAGCAAGCCAAAGAAGTGTATGGCAATAAATGGCAATATGAAATTGATCGCCTGACCTATCTGAAACAGTTCAATCCAAGTATCCGTGAAGATGAAATTGCACGTTTACAAAAGTTGCAGAAAGAAGGTTTAAGCCTGCTGGATGGTCTATCGGTAACACCGGAAGCAATTCAGGTGATGGTCGTGGTCAAGCCTTAAGCTTTAAATCATTAAAAAATGCAGCTTTCGGGCTGCTTTTTTTATGGGCAAAATCCGGGTTTATTATTTTTTTGGTCGGAGAATGCTGGTCTGTTATTTTCCTCCTGTTTAAAATTAGGCTACTGAATAATAAGAATGACAAAGTATGTCAAAAGCACTGATTACCCTTGGCACAAAGACCAGTCATGGCGGCATGGTGACTGAATGCGAACTCTCTTTTTTGATCAATGGTATTGCCGTGCATTTAAATGGTATGAAGCATTATTGTCCCAAATGTCAGACTATGGTCACCGCAATTTCCAGCAATTTGTCTATTACTGTCAAAGGACGGGCAGTGGTCATCGCGGGGGATAAGGCCAGTTGCGGCGCGACTTTTCTACCGATGCAACATTTGACTGTATCGCAGAAATAGACTTTAAATTCTGAAGGAATACAGAGAAATGACTTTGAGGTCATGCTTTGAGCATTTTTGCGCTGCCGAATAAATCTTTAAAGCGGTAAGCTCATCTTACGATTTCAGGATGAATACGCACTGCGTTTAAAAAATAATGAAGCAAGCCTTACATTTTACCCATGCCAATGGTATCCCTTCGGCAACTTATCGGAAGTTTCTGGACTGTTTTCAGCAAGACTATGAGGTCAAAGCGATTCCCTTTATCGGCATGAACCCACAATATCCAATTACGCGAGACTGGCGTTATCTGGTCGATGAAGTCATTGCAGATATCGAGCAGCAGTTTCCTCAGCAGCAAGTGATTGGCTTAGGACATTCCTTTGGTGGTCTGGTGACCCTTATGGCGGCGTATCGACGTCCCGAACTGTTTTCCAAGCTGATCATTATGGATCCACCATTTGTGATTGGAAAAAACAGCGCCATGTTTGAACTGATCAAAAAGCTGAATCTAAAAAGTGTCGATCGTTATACACCCGCAGGAATTACGCTAAAACGCAAAGATTATTGGCCATCGAAACAGGTCGCAATTGAAGCACTCCGGTTTAACCGCTTATTTAAAAATTTCGATGAGCAGTGTTTTGCTGATTATATCGAGAGCGGCATTCAGCCAGAACCTGAACGTGGTGGGGTGACGTTAACTATTCCAAAACAGATAGAAGCGGAAATCTTCCGGACTGTGCCAGCCTGGTGGTGGAGAACACCACGCCGACCGCCTGAAGTGCCGATGCATCTGATGACTGCAGAGCAAAGCCAGTTTTATCAGCAGGGTTTGCCACAAGGGATGCACAAGATTTATCAGATTAATTATTCTGTGGTTGAGGGCGGGCATATGTTCCCGCTTGAGTATCCGGAGGCCAGTGCAAAGGCGGTTAAAGCTCAACTTGTACTTTTGTAATCATCATAAAAAAGAGACGTTGATTACGTCTCTTTTTATATTACTTCATGCAAATCGGAAAATTAGCGCAGCTGGGAATCTTCCAGATGACGCGCACCTTCCAGAATCATCCGAATCATGATCATGGTCTGTTCGGCAATTTCTTTACGGTCTTCGGCAGGCATATCAATCACATTGGCGCCCATGTTGAAGACCAGTTGGGTAATGGCTTTGGCGGCAATATCCGGATGAAATAACTTCTTGTTGTTTAGGCGTTCTAGACGAATCAAATCATCCTGAAGTTCTTGCTGAAAATAATTTAACTGGCGTTCTACCGCCTGTTTATAAGACTTGGAGCCAGTATAGCCTTCACGTAATAACAGGCTCAGATTGCCTTCATCGGCATCCAGCTGGGCAATAAAAACTTCCACAGAACTGCGGATGATGCTGTTCTGGCGAGAAGCTTGCAGACGTGCTTCATGCAAAATCTGACGCAATACAATTCCGGCACGATCAATCAGCTCAATGGCCAGTTCATCAATATCTTTAAAATGACGATAGAAGCTGTTCGGTGCAATACCAGCTTCACGCGCGACTTCACGTAGACTTAAAGAGGAAATACTTTTTTGTGGCCCAATCAGATTCAACGCAGCCTGAAACAGTTCTTCCTTGGTAATGGTGGCCTTGCGACCGACACTCCGTACGATAATCGGCTCATCAATGCTTTTCGATTGTAATAAAGATGCGTCACTGCTTATTTTCATTGAAGGCTCGTTCATCGATAGGTTCATGCATGAATCATTTTATTATAACCGAGCCAGTCAAGCTTGTGAAATGATTAGAAACAATACAGTTGTATATACAAATATATATACATGTGTATAATAATTAAAAACCCAAGGTGATGTCACAAACGATGCATGTACTGCAAAAACTTAAAACGCCGTTGAATGCACTGTCTGACAGTGTAATCGATCAGCATGCGATTAATTTCTGGATTCAGAAACTCAATCCTGTATGGTCGTTGAATCAGCCATTAGGCAAGATCGTGCATATAGAAAATGCAGCACAGGATATGCTGAGTCTGAAAATTCAAGTGAATCGCTTATTTAAGTTTGGTGAAGCAGGGCAGCATCATCCGGTCTATGTGGTGGTAAACGGCATCCGTTATGAACGTAGCTATAGTTTGACCCGTGTAGATGCGCAACATGTTTTATTGACCGTGAAAAAAGTCAATGCCGGTAAAGTCAGTACCTGGTTGGCAGAACAGGCACAAGTGGGTGATGTCATCGAATTTGGTCACCCTTATGGTGATATGACCTTGCCTGCGCAGACGAGTCCATTGATTTTGCTTGCAGCAGGGAGTGGTATTACCCCAATGCTCAGTATGCTGGAAAGCTTGAGCAAAAAAGGTGAACTATCTGCACCAGTCACTCTCTGGTACTGGGTGAAGAAAGATCAGGATGCCGCATTTAAAGCACGGTTTGAAGAGCTTGCTCAGAAACATGCAAATTTCTCATTTCATGTGTATGCCACTCAAGAACAGCCAGCTGCTGCGCGTCTGGATGAAACCTATCTGACCGATCTGAAAAATCTGGAAAATAGCATCGTATATTGCTGTGGTCCTTCAGGTTTTGTATCCAAAGCAGAACAGCTTTTTGCTCAGGCAAAACAGTTTAAAGGTGAAGCCTTTAGCATGAGTTTAGCAGATCTATCGGATACCGGCTTTATTAATGTCACCCTGACCCAGTCGAAAAAAATTGTCAGCATTCCAAAAGGCCAATCCATTCTAGTGAGCCTGGAACAGCAAAATATTAAACCGACCCATGGTTGCCGTATGGGCATTTGTAATAAATGTGCCTGCAATAAAGTAGAAGGTTCGACCAAGAATTTGGTCAACGGTGCACAAAATACCGAACCCGGTAACCTGCTCAAAATTTGTATTAACTCAGCGCAGACTGACCTTGTCATCGACTTATAAGCGAGTTTTATCCTATGAATATGCCAGTAAAATTACAGTATTTTAAAAATCCTAAAAACCGTGAATTAACCCAGTTTGAACTTGATGAACTTGCACGTGAACTTGATGCAATTAAACAAGAAGTGCTAGATGATCTGGGTGAAAAAGACGCCAAATATATCCGCCGTGTCTATTCAACTATTCGTTATTCGTCGATTGCCGGTCGTGCTTTGCTGTTTGCAGGCTGGTTCCCGCCAGCATGGTTATTGGGTACAGGCTTATTAGGCTTTGCCAAAATTATGGAAAATATGGAACTGGGTCATAATGTCATGCATGGTCAGTATGACTGGATGAATGATCCTAAACTCAATGGTCAGACCTATGAATGGGATATTGTAGGGACTTCAGACAACTGGCGTCAAACCCATAACTTTAAGCATCATACTTATACCAATATTAAGGGTATGGATGATGATATCGGTTATGGTCTATTACGCTTGTTCCCGGAACAGCGCTGGAAACCGGGTTATTTATTGCAACCGATTTATGCAGTGCCATTCTGTTTATTGTTCCAGTGGGGCGTTGCGATTCAGAATCTTGAATTGGGTAAATACTTCAAAGGTCGCAAAAGCAAAGAGCAGACCAAAGAAGAATGGCGTCCAATGCAGAGCAAAATTGGTAAACAGTTGTTTAAGGATTATGTATTCTTTCCATTGATAGCAGGTCCTGCGGCTTTACCGGTTTTGACCGGTAATATGGTGGCCAACGGTCTGCGTAATATCTGGACCTTTAGTATTATTTTCTGCGGTCACTTTACCAAAGATGTCGAAGTATTCCCGAAATCGGTACTGCAAAATGAAAGTCGTGGTCACTGGTATATGCGTCAGATCCGTGGTTCATCCAACCTGACCGGTTCTGAAGCGTTTCATATCTTGACGGGTCATTTAAGTCATCAGATTGAACATCATTTGTATCCTGATGTACCTGCACGTCGCTATCGTCAAATGGCACCGAAAGTTCAGGCTGTTTGTGAAAAATATGGTTTGAACTATAACAATGCCAGCTTGGTAAAACAGTACGGTAGTGTGATCAAACGTATTGTGAAATATGCATTTCCGTTTAAGAAATAATTTTTCTTAAAGCTAAAAAAACCACTTCAAATGAAGTGGTTTTTTTAGCTAGGAGGCGAATACTTCAGGAAGTAAAAGCCCTGATTACGAAGCTATTTAAGATGATTTCAAGGCATAAAGTAAAAAGTTAATCTGCCATTTATAGCGTTGTCTAAAGGTGTTTAGTAGGTTAACCCGATAGAATGGAAAGGACTAATATGGCATCGAATGAGCTGAAATATTAATTTTTGGAAGCTGTTGATCTTGACCCTCAAAATAGCTTTGCTGCGCCAGACTGAGCATTTCTATATCTTCCTTGCTATTCCCATAAGCATAAATTTCAGCATAATTATCCAGATTATATTTTTCTAGAATTCTAATTTTCTTTTGTGTGTTACTACAGTCAGGAGTTTGATAAAACCCTGTCAATTTCCCAGCTTTGATTTCAACTTCGCTACAGATTAAATCGATATTTAAATAACTGCACACCGGTTTAAGATACAAATCCAATGAGGCTGATACCAGCACGACTTCATGTCCTAATTGTTGATGCTGTTTAAGTTGTTCTAATAATTTCGGATTCAACTTGAATATTAGTTGTTGTGCATAATCCTGAGCTAATTGCAGAATTTCCTCTGCATCACTGTTTTTAAACATGCTGGCATACAATTTGGGTCGCATGCGGTGTGCCGGATAGAAATTTAAATAATAGGCCTGTATCCATGGCAAAATTTGCATGCCGCGTTTCACAATATGCCGTTTTCTTAAGGCATGGAAAATGAACCCGGTAAAGCTATCATGTAGATACAGGGTTCCATCAAAATCAAATAAGGCTAGAGTTTTAGATTTTTGATTTTGCGCATGCATGTTTGATATCGACCATCGACGCGGGTAGCAAACCAGTTAGTATTATAATCACGACTTAATTTTGGTCCGGAAATGACCACTTCAGGCATAATGGCATAGATAGGATCTTTACCCGTTTTTTCCTGATAAAGCTTGCTGACACCACGATAAGTCATCGTATCTTCAAAGTCTTTATCTTTTTCTTTCTTTAAATCAGCTCGGATTTGACGTTCAGTGATAATAAAATTATTTTTGGCAAAAACACTGATTAACTCACGCTCAGATTGACTCTTCTGCGAACGGATCGCGCCATCTTTAGTATAGAGCAATAAGTCGCCATCCAGATCAAGTTCGGCTTCAGTTAAATCATTTAACATGCTCTGAAAAGCGGCATTTCGACTGGAATACATGCCCGAGTTATAGTCCGCAAAACGATAAATTGGCTTGTCATAATCCGCCGGATACATCATCAGGCGATGAATCCCATAATACAGACCGCCATATTGACTGTAGAGATCGGTACGTAACTCTGCGATATTGCCGCCTTGGCGTTTATGTTCTTTCGCATAGCTGATATGTACCTGCATTGAACCCAAGGTGGTAATTGGATTCATTTTCTCGCCAATATTCTGGCCGACCAGTTTGGCAGCACCAGTCAGGGCGCTAACATGATAATGCTTTGACATATAATCAAATATTTCACGATATAATTCGTCGAGTTCACGTTCGGTTTTGACCCGGCGCATCTGGCTTAAGTAGTTGTCTTCAGGACTCGGATGGTTCTTGAGAACTTCCTGGAAATATCCTGCAACTGTGCCACCAATTGCTTGACCAAGCTTATCTTTGAATTTTTCATCAAGGCGACCTTGGACTTCCTTAACCGCCTTTTCACCCAAACCCGGAACAGTAGGATCTGCAACAAAGTTAGATTCCTGATCAACCACTGCCACAATCGTACAAACATTTTCCTTGGTCTGAGGAATGCCGAGCTGTTCGGTAATGTCATAAATATCTTGTGCCCAAGACTCACGTTGGTTGACACGGTTTGGAATAGCTTTGCGAATATGTTCAACTTCAAGTGTCGGTTCATCATCTTTTGACCACCATGAACCATTGCCACAACCGGCAAGACCCAGAGAAAGTACAAGTACAGACAATGACTTAAAAGAAAAACAAGAAGCGAAAGTTTTATTCATGGTGTCGTAAATTAATTGAAAAGATGAGCGAATAAGGCAGATGCAGTATACTATGCCCATCAAAAAAGTGATGAATTTATATGTATATTGGTCCATATCAACTGTCAAACAATTTGATTGTCGCTCCCATGGCAGGTGTGACCGACCGTCCGTTTAGAACCTTGTGCAAATACTTTGGTGCAGGCCATGCGGTCAGTGAAATGATGACGTCTGACAAAACTTTGCGCATGAGTAAAAAAAGCTTATATCGTGCCAATTTTGATGGAGAGTTGGCCCCGATTTCAGCGCAGATTGCTGGTTCAGATCCCCATGATCTGGCTGAAGCGGCACGTTATCAAGTGGCCAATGGTGCGCAAATTGTTGATATTAATATGGGTTGCCCAGCCAAAAAGGTCTGTAACCGACTCGCCGGTTCTGCTTTATTGCAGGACGAAGATCTAGTAGCACGCATTCTGGATGCTGTCGTTGCTGCAGTTAATGTGCCAGTGACCTTAAAAACCCGTCTTGGTTATTTGAACGGCCAGGAAAATATTATACGGGTCGCCAAACGTGCTGAACAAGCCGGGATTGCGGCACTGGCTTTACATGGCCGTACCCGTGAAGACATGTACCTGAATACCGCACGTTATTCTTTAATCAAAGACGTAAAGGAAATGTTGAATATTCCCGTGATTGCTAACGGTGATATCGACAGTCCTGAAAAAGCCAAATACGTGCTGGATTATACCGGTGCAGACGCAATTATGATTGGTCGTGCAGCACAAGGTCGCCCCTGGATTTTTCGTGAAATTGCCCATTATTTAAAAACCGGTCAACATCTTGATGCACCAAGTATTACAGAAGTGAAAGATGTGCTACTGGGACACTTGACAGAATTATACGAATTTTACGGCGAATATTCCGGCTGCCGGATTTCCCGTAAACATATTGCCTGGTACACCAAAGGTTTGCGTTCCAGTAACGAGTTTCGTCAAAGCATGTATCAGGTAGAAAATACCGCTGACCAGTATCGTGTGGTAGAAGATTATTTTAATGCACTGCTAGAACATGGTTTAACCATGACTGATGTACAGGTCGAGCAGGTGAATTTACTGGAAACCAAGTAATGACGGGGAAAATTCATTGAATCATGTAATATTTTTTGCATGAAATCCCTACCTTTTTTATCTTGAGCAGGCTGATTTTTGCATTTTGTTTACACTTCAGCCTGTCTAATACATAGCAGCACAGTTTGTTCACTTAAACTGGACAGGACTTGGACATTGCTTACTCAAGCTTCCTCTATGATGAACCTATCCAGATATAAACCAGATGTGATCCATCTTGTTTATCGTCATCATTGAGGGAGATCTGTAATGACAAATACCAATCGTCCAGTCACAGAGTTTAGCCATAAAACGTCAACGGAATTGCCACAAGAACGCAGTGAAGGCCTGAATATCAATCCGACTGATACTAATGCACGTCCAGATTTGAATACACCCGTGAAAGATAATCCTCGTGTTCCAGACATGAATGAAGGTGAAGATAATCTGGCTGCGACCAGTGCCGGTACTTTGGGCGGAGCGGCTGTAGGCGCAGTTGCAGGTCTGGTAGGTGGCCCTCCAGGTGCAGTGGTGGGTGGTATTATCGGTGGTGTTGTTGGCGGTATTGCAGGTAATGACATTGCGACACCTGATCATGAGAAACAGGCAGATAATTACCAGCACCCAGAGAACTTTCCTGAGGCAGATAACTATCGACATCCAGATCATTTGAGAGCAGAAGATAATTACTGGAGAGATGAGTATCATAATCGCCCGTATTTCAATGAAACGCGTAGCACATATGGCGATCTAGATTATGATCGTGATTATCGCGGTGCTTACCGGGTCGGTTATGAAAATCGTCCGATGTATGAGCATGATACGGATTTTGACCGTGCCGAACCTGAACTGCGTACCAAGTGGGAACAGTTAAAAGGTGAGTCCCGCCTCAACTGGGAAGAAGCGAAATTTGCAGTTAAAGATGCCTGGCATCGTGTCACACGCTAATTCTAGATAAATTAAAAACCTCTCCATGTGGAGAGGTTTTTTTATGATTCAAGTATTAAAGATGCTTCATTTCCAGTATGAGCTGGTTAATCAGATCGGAAGCTTCCATTTCACGAATCTGTGCCACGTTCGAACCTGCCCAGAATGCACCATAACCTTGATCCCCATGTTTGGCAGCAGCAGCATGTAATTGCTTGGCCAGATCATAAGTATATGGATAAGCGGGAACATCCAGCCGATCGGGTGTATCCACCTCAATATGCCAGTGGTTAATAATGCCACGTGCAGGACGACCGGAAATACTGGCACTCACCTGAGTGAGTGGCTTGGAAAATAAGGCTTTACGATAGGCATCATTGGCATTAGAAGATTTACACTGCACAAATGCAGTCCCAAGTTGCACGGCATCTGCACCGAAATCCATCATTTGACGCGCTTGCTCACCCGTCATAATCCCGCCTGCCGCTACAATCGGCAAGGAAGAATGCTGTTTGATCAGCTTCACCAGATTGGAGGTTTTGACTGAAGCATCAAACTTGGTCGAGAAAATCCCGCGATGGCCACCAGCCTCAATACCCTGCGCAATAATGATATCAATTCCGGCTGCTTCAATGGCTTTAGCTTCGGCATAATTGGTGGCAGATACCATGGTCAGAATCCCGGCCTGTTTTAGGGCTTGAATCTGATGCGGATGTGGAATCCCAAAATGAAAGCTGACTGCTCGCGGTTTGATTTCTAATACCAGATTCAGAAAGTCATCATTGTCTTTAAAACTCGGATAAATACACTCCAAATGATCTGGTGCCTGAGCGCCATATTCGGCAAATTTATCTTTAAACTGTGCAATCCATGCCTGCGCTACAGCCTCATCTACAGGAACAGTGTCATGACAGAAAAAATTAACCTGAAAAGGGCAATCTGTCAGTTCTTGAGTCTTTAAAATCTGTTGCCGAGCTGCATCAATACTGCTGGCCCCCAGACCCAGTGAACCCAAGCCGCCCTGATTGGACACTTCGGCAGCAAGCTCGGGCGTAGAGACACCTGCCATCGGTGCCAAGAAAATAGGATGTTTAATTCCGAGATTTTCTAATAAAGACATAGATTTGCTCCTTGTTATGCTTTTACTTTGCCTTTGAGCACAAAATTAAGCAAATCATATTGGTTATTTTATTTTGAAATACTGCAGCATGGGTTACGTGTTATTTACATTTCTTGCGACACGCTACGTCGCCAAGAAGATAGAACTTTTATTAGCCTAGAATTGAACACTTTATAATAGCTTTTTGGTCACATATTCTCTGAGCTCATGTCTGATCGTATCCGTGAAAAACTGCAAATTTTAGCCGATGCTGCCAAGTATGATGTGTCTTGTTCATCTAGTGGTAGCAACCGTAAAAATAAAGACAAGGGTGTGGGCAATACCGGGAATGGTATCTGTCATAGTTATACCGAAGATGGCCGCTGTGTGTCCTTATTGAAAATTCTGTTCTCTAATGTCTGTATTTTTGACTGTTCCTATTGTGTTTCGCGCCGTTCCAATGACGTCCAGCGTGCAGCATTTACCGTGCAGGAAGTCGTCGATCTGACCATGAATTTTTATCGGCGTAATTATATTGAGGGGCTGTTTCTCAGTTCGGGAATTTTTAAATCGGCCGATCACACCATGGAACGGATGCTACAGGTGGTCAAAAAACTTAGACTCGAAGAAAACTTTAATGGCTATATCCATCTGAAAACTATTCCGGGTGCATCACAGGAGATCATTACCGAAGCCGGACTGTATGTCGACCGTATGAGTATTAATCTTGAAATGCCGACGGAAGCGGGACTGCAAAAATTTGCGCCTGAGAAAACCCATGCCGAAGTACAAAAAGACTTGGGCATTGTACGCGACCGGTTGATCCAGCTCAAAGATGAACGCAAGCTGATCAAGTCAGTCCCCAAGTTTGTACCTGCCGGACAAACCACACAGATGGTGGTGGGCGCGCATAGTGAAACCGATCAGGATATTATTTTGATGGCTGATCGGCATTACAAGGAATTCAAGCTGAAAAGGGTGTATTTCTCTGGTTATATCCCGATTAATCCTGAAGATAAAGCCTTACCCGCCATCGGTTCAGCACCGCCATTATTAAGAGAAAATCGTCTGTATCAATCTGACTGGCTGATGCGTTTTTATGGCTTTGCTGCTGATGAAATTGTCGATGAGCAGCATCCGAATCTGGAGCTGGATATTGATCCCAAACTCAGTTGGGCCTTGCGTCATCCTGAAGCCTTTCCAGTCGATATTAACCGTGCCGACTATAAAATGATTCTACGGGTACCCGGTATAGGTGTACGTTCTGCCCAGAAAATTGTACAGGCCCGCCGTTTTGGACAGATTCATATTGACCAGCTAAAACGCATGGGCGTGGCTTATAACCGGGCGCAGCATTTTATCCGCTGTGCAGATACACCGAAATTTAAGAAAGATCAGCAGTCCCATCAGATTCGCCAGCAAATTTTGATGTCAGGACAATCCAAATATCAGCAGCAACTTTCACCTCAATTAGGATTGGGTTTCTAGTGGCAAGTTACTGTTTTGATGGCAGCATGACTGGTCTGCTCAGTTGTGTATTTCGTGCTTTCGAGTTTAAAGAATTTAACGTGATAGTGACGGCCAATCCTCAAGCACAAACAGGTTTATTTGATGAATTTATCCATGTGGCCTCTAATGATCAGCATGGGCAGCGGGTGTGGCAGGGATTAAAGCAAAAAGTATCTTCCAGCAGTTTGCGTGCTTTTTACTATACGTTTTTGTCAGAGCAGGAAGCAGCGTTCCAGACTCTTTTTGATTTTGCAGTCTATGTCTTTCAAAACCAGCGTCCAGTCGATAAAGATTATGGTCATACTGCGGTGATCGGCATGTCGCAATGGGCCAAGCAAGTGGGGCGGGAAAAGCATCGTATGGAGGCTTTTGTACGCTTTAAAAAAGCCAAAGATGGTTTGTTTCTGAGTCTGGTCAGACCGGATTTTAATGTCTTGCCGATTATTTCCCGACATTTTCAGGAGCGTTATCAGGATCAAAGCTGGCTGATTTATGACGAGCAGCGTAATTACGGTATTTATTATGATTTAAGGCAGATGCATCAGGTCGAGATGAACGTGGAAATAATCGATCCACAAATCCGGATTGGTCATAGTCAGTCATTCAGTATTGAACTGGATGATCAAGAGCTGCTATATGATCAGCTCTGGAAAGATTATTTCAACAGTGTGAATATTCAGGCGCGCAAGAACATGAAATTGCATATTCAATATGTGCCAAAGCGCTACTGGCGTTATATGAATGAGAAAATACTTTAAACAGTACATCAAACTGCTTTCAGGCATAATAAGTGTCGGTATATTTAAATTGAGTGTATAAACATGAAGGTATGGCTAACGTCATTAGCGCTGCTCACTGGATTAACTGCATGTTCGGAACAACCACAAAAACCGGTCGTAGATCCAGTCAAATATCAGGTTCAGACTGCAGAGGAACTGCAGCAACGTTTTGATGCACTCAATGTCCAGTTAGCCCAAGACTTTCAGAAATTTAAGAAAGTCGAAAGCATTGCTTTCGCGCACCAGTTTCCTTTAGATGTCAATAATCTGCAAAGCTTGAACCAGCATCTTGTCAGCAGTACTGCATTAAAACCCAGTAAAATCGCCTATTGCAATATGATGAATAGTTATTTTTCCGATATGTACCGTTTGGGACATTACAATCTGGAACTGGTCGATGACATTAAACTGCCTAATGCCAAGAATGAAAATTTAAAAACCAATTTCTCTGACGCTGATCATTTTTATACCTTTATTCTGGATCGTTATACGACTTATCGTCAGGTCCAGCAGACCATGGGTTATGGCTGTAATTTAAAAGCCGCACTGTAAAATCTGAATCAAAAAAAGCCCATCAAATTGATGGGCTTTTTTTGATTTTAATCATTAGCAACCGGTTAGTTTTTCAGGCTGCAGTTTCTCATCCGGGAAGAAGATTGGACGAAGTTTTACCCCAATGCCATTGCCGATAAAGGCAAACACCAGCCACAACCAGCCATGCAGACTACCAGAGGCAATCCCACTGAAATATGCGCCGATATTACACCCATAAGCTAAGCGTGCGCCGTAGCCCAGCATTATGCCACCTACAACAGCAGCAATCAGTGAACGTTTTGGAATATTGAAATTCGGCGCAAATTTACCTGCCAAACTTGCTGCCAACAAAGCACCCAGCATGATACCGAAGTTCATCATTGAGGTAATATCAAACCATAATGATTCTGCCAGTGCTTTAGCATTGCCTGCTTTTTGCCAATAATCCCAAGAAGCTACATCAACACCCACAAGCGTAGCACCTTTGGCACCCCAAACAGCGAGTGCAGAGGTCACGCCCCAAGGACGACCTGCCAGTGCCAAAGTAGCAAAGTTGAGTAAGGTCAGGATAATACCGCCCCAAATCAAAGGCCATGGACCACGAATAAAGCGCTTCCAGCCCTGATATTCACTGCGTGGCTCAATTTCCAGGCTGCCATGACGTTTCTTTTCGAAATAAACAGTCGCCGCAGCAATGATGGCAAAAACGATAAAGCTCAACAGCAATCCAGGGAGGACGCCTAAACTTTCTACTAGAGAAATGGGTTTAAGATGCGGAAGGGCAAACCACCAGTCAAGGTGCGAGGTCGCAATCACAGACCCGATACAGAAGAACAAGAGCGTCACCAGCATACGTGCGCTACCGCCACCTACAGTATACAACGTACCTGATGCACAGCCGCCACCAAGTTGCATGCCGATACCGAAAATAAAGGCACCAATCATGACTGACATGGAAACAGGATTAACGTTACCTTTAACTGGGTTGTCGAATAATTCACCTGCACCTAAAGCCGGGAAAAACAGCAGGACCGCCAGAGCGAGCATAATCATTTGTGCACGTAAACCACGGCCGCGACGTTCCTTGATAAAGACACGCCAGCTCGAAGTAAAACCAAATGAAGCATGGTACAGGGTCATGCCCAGTGCACCACCAATCAAGAATAATAGAGCCTGATTTAAGCCTACGATTTGATAGGCACCGATTGTACCTATGATAAGCAAGATAAAAGCTGCCCAGACCGAAATATTCGACCGTTGGGAAGCAGCAACAATGACTGACATGGGAGATTAAATTATTAAAAATAAAGGCTGGTATTCTACTGAATTTCAGTTTAAATGCAGCCCGTTTTGCCGAGTGAATCACAATTAAGTCATTCTAATACTTGATAAGTTTTATCAGTTTATCTGATTTTGTCGACTCATTTAGATAAAAAATGATCCCATCAAGAATTAATGCAATTTCAATTTAGATCATTCGCTATTTAAAATCATCTCTAATAAAAAAGCCTGCAATCGCAGGCTTTTAAACATCAAACTGAATGCTAAAATCAGTTTTCAGCTTTTTCCCGAACGTCTCCCGCACCTTCTTCAACTGCCGCAGCAGTTGCTGCAGTTGCTTTACGTGCTGCTTCCGCAGTGGCATCTGCTGCTCTAGACGTTGCAGCAGCTGCTTCGTCCGCTGCCTGAGCAGTATTTTCTGCGGCATTATCCATTGCTCGTTCGGTTTCTACCGCAGCCTCACGGCTGGCATCTTCCATATCATGGCCGGCTTGATTGGCTGCATTTTCTAAATGCTCACCTGTGGTTGCGCCGGTTTCAGGCGCTTCTTCTTTACTACAGCCGACTAAGGCAACAGTGGTCGCCAAACCTAAAGCAATCAGTAATTTATTCATCGAGTAATATCCTTTTGTTGTTGTAGAGCTGCAATCTAATTTAGCAGCCATTTATTTAGATTTATGCTAGCAAATAGATCAACATTTGTTGATTAACTGTAACTTTTTTCGATACTTATACTGTAATGGCTCAGTCGGAAGTTGTTTTAAGTTTCATGGAATAGTGATATTCACAGAGAGGGGAGCTTCAAAAGTATCATTCGATAGGCAGGTTATAGTATGAAGCTTGGTATTTAGATATTTGTTATCATGAGCCAGAAAAAATTTTAAGAATGAAAAAATAAAAGACATCAAAAAAGCCCGCATGATGCAGGCTTTTTTAAAGAAAAACTTATAGACCAGCAGAGGCTTTAAGCGCTTCCACTTTGTCAGTTTTTTCCCAAGTAAATGCAGTATCAGAACCTTCACGACCGAAGTGACCATAAGCAGCAGTTTGCTTATACATCGGCTGGATCAGGTCAAGCATACGGGTAATGCCATATGGACGTAAGTCGAAATGTTCACGAACCAGTGCAATAATCAATTCTTCAGAGACTTTTGCAGTATTGAAGGTATTGATTGAAATTGAAGTTGGCTCAGCAACACCAATTGCATAAGACACCTGAATTTCACACTTGTCAGCCAAGCCAGCAGCAACGATATTTTTCGCCACATAACGACCTGCGTACGCAGCAGAACGGTCAACTTTAGAGGGATCTTTACCAGAGAAAGCACCACCGCCGTGACGTGCCATACCGCCGTAGGTATCTACGATAATTTTACGGCCAGTTAAACCACAGTCACCTACAGGACCACCGATCACAAACATACCCGTTGGGTTGATGTGGAATTTGGTGTCTGCATGGAACATGTCAGCAGGAATGATTTTTTTCACGATTTCTTCAATCACAGCTTCTTTCAGGTTCGCTTGAGTGATTTCAGGATCATGTTGAGTCGAAAGAACGACAGCATCTAAACGAACTGGTACGCCATTTTCATAAGCAAAAGTTACCTGACTTTTTGCATCTGGGCGTAACCATGGCAAGGTGCCATTACGGCGTAATTCAGCCTGCTTTTCCATTAAGCGATGCGCATATGAAATCGGTGCAGGCATTAATACATCAGTTTCGCGGCTTGCATAACCGAACATTAAACCTTGGTCGCCGGCACCCTGATCTTCAGGTTTCTGGCGGTCTACACCCTGAGCAATTTCAGGTGACTGTTTACCAATCATGTTGATCACGGCACAGGTTGAACCATCAAAACCAAGATCAGAATGGTGATAACCAATTCCGTTTACGGTATGACGTACAATTGCCTCAAAATCAACATTTGCTGTCGTTGTGATTTCACCGGCAAGTACAACCGCACCTGTTTTTACAAGCGTTTCACAAGCAACCCGTGCATATGGGTCTTCTTTTAAGATTGCATCCAAAATAGCGTCACTGATTTGGTCAGCCATTTTATCTGGATGGCCTTCGCTTACAGATTCCGAAGTAAATACAGCGTACTCGCGCATAGTCCTATCACAGTTAATTTTAAAGACCCGATATGTTACATCGAGTTGCGCTCTAGGACTAGCTTAACACGATAAAATTGGTCGAAATTGTTTCAAATTATTGTGTTTTTAATTGATTAATAGAATTAAAAAAATTGATATATCTATTTAGACAGCATTATTGATTGAGGAATATGAAGCAACAATATTTTAATCCATCAGACTGTCATAAAATTAAATGCTTAGATTTCCGATTAAATCTTAAAAAATAGATGATAGAAAAAATACAAAGCTCAAAATTTAAAATTTACTTAAGCAAGTGATCATTACACCAATAAAGCAGATTCAGACTGTGCGCCTTGCGACCAACTGTCTTGTCGATGTTTAAGCGTGTCTTCATATTAGCGCTAAGTCTTCCACATTAGCTGTTTAGGAATGGCGATATCTTTTGCTATGGACTTCTTGTTGGAGCAAGACTGTACGGAGATCAGAAATCATGTATCAAAAGGCATTTACCCTGATTGAAGTGCTGATCGTGCTCATCATCATCGCGATTTTAGTGACGATGGCTTTTATGAGTCATCAAGCTTATGTCGTGCGGAATCAATTAGCAGAAGTGTTTGAGCAGGCTGGAGCATATCGAACCCAGTTCATTGCTTCGGATCAACACTGTGATGCTGGTCGCGAGATTGGTGGTCCTAGCCAATATATCGAAAAAGTGATTATTAATGCCGCGTGCCGGATAGAGTTCAAGATAGGAGAGCAGGGTGTAGATACTGCGATTCGCGGGAAATCAGTCGCTTTTGATGTTCATAGTGGTAAATGTTATTCCACTGATATTCAGCAGCGTTATTTGCCTAAAGACTGTCAGGTTCAATAAGTCTGCCGAAGTATAAAATTAGCCTAAGCAAATTAGATTTTCACCTGTATATCAAACAATCCTGCCAATATTTTATAAAATTTAGTATAAATTACATTATGAATAGATCAGTGAATTGTATAGATTTTCTTTAAAAATAATGATGTGAGACATATAAAATAGAAATAAAATCAGCATAAATTCAATCCTGTTTATCAGCTTGAAATCCAGATACAGAAATTAAAGTCGCTTTTGAAATGCAGGATAATTCAATCTGTAAACCAGTAGAGCGAATCAAAGCCGAAGAAGAAATGTGGAATAATTGTACGATAAGGCAAGAGACACTCAATAAACTGATAAATATTGTTGGTTAGTCTTTACCCCTCGCTGTTTTTTTAAGACAATAGACAGCAGTTTTGAAAGTCTTTTCATCATTTCCTATTTCTGAATATTTTGGACTCTGATTTATGACAACCCCGCTTAATGAACGTCGTATTGCAAACGCAATTCGTGTATTGGCAATGGATGCTGTGCAAAAAGCAAACTCAGGACATCCAGGTGCTCCAATGGGGATGGCAGATATCGCTGATGTGGTTTGGCGTGAATTCATGAACCACAACCCGACCAACCCGAATTGGGCAAACCGTGACCGTTTTGTATTGTCAAATGGCCATGGCTCTATGCTTCAATATGCGCTTCTTCATTTAACGGGCTACGATCTTTCGATTGAAGATCTAAAAGCATTCCGTCAACTTCATTCTAAAACACCTGGTCACCCGGAATTGGGCTATGCGCCAGGAATTGAAACGACGACTGGTCCTTTAGGTCAAGGCATCGCGAATGCTGTTGGTTTTGCACTGGCTGAAAAAACCCTAGCTGCACAATTTAACAAAGACGATATCCAAGTTGTAGATCACTTCACTTACTGCTTCCTTGGCGATGGCTGTTTGATGGAAGGTGTTTCTCACGAAGCATGTTCTTTGGCAGGAACATTGGGTCTGGGCAAATTGATTGCTTACTATGACGACAATGGCATCTCGATTGATGGCGAAGTGGAAGGCTGGTTCTCTGACAATACAGAACAACGCTTCCTGGCGTACGGCTGGCAAGTGATTAAAGTTGATGGCCACGATGCAGATGCAATCCGTCAGGCAACTTTAGAAGCTAAAGCTGAAACTGCTAAACCAACCATCATTATTTGTAAAACTGTGATTGGTCTGGGTTCACCAAACAAGCAAGGTAAAGAAGACAGTCATGGTGCACCACTCGGTCATGACGAAATCGTCTTGACTCGTGAAGCACTAGGCTGGACTGATGAAGCATTTGTAATTCCTGAAGATGTTTACGCAGCTTGGGATGCGAAAGCTAAAGGTGCTGAATCAGAAGCAGCTTGGAACGAAACATTTGCTGCTTATGCTGCAAAATATCCAACTGAAGCCGCTGAGCTTAAACGTCGTTTATCTGGTGAATTACCGGCTGACTTCGTTGCAAAAGCGGATGCGTATATTGCAGAAGTGAATGCCAAAGCTGAAACGATTGCGACGCGTAAAGCAAGCCAAAATGCATTGCAAGCACTTGTTCCATTATTGCCAGAAGTTCTAGGTGGTTCTGCGGATCTTGCAGGTTCTAACCTGACCCTTTGGAAAGGCGCGCAAGGCGTACAGGACAATCCGGCAGGTAACTACGTACACTATGGCGTACGTGAATTCGGTATGACTGCAATCGCGAATGGTGTTGCACTGCATGGTGGTTTCATTCCTTACGTAGCAACATTCCTCATGTTTATGGAATATGCACGTAATGCCGTACGTATGTCTGCATTGATGAAACAGCGCGTGATCCATGTGTATACGCATGACTCAATTGGTCTAGGTGAAGATGGTCCAACGCATCAACCTGTTGAGCAGATCGCATCCCTTCGTGGTACGCCAAATCTAAACACATGGCGTCCATGTGACACCGTTGAAGCAGCAATTTCTTGGAAATCTGCATTAACGCGTGCTGAAGGTCCGACCGCATTGATCTTCTCTCGTCAGAACTTGCCATTCCAAACCCGTACTCAAGCTCAAATTGAGAATGCTGCGAAAGGTGGCTATGTATTGGCTGAAGAAAAAGGTGAATTGAAAGCCATCATTATTGCAACTGGTTCTGAAGTATCTCTGGCTATGGAAGCTTATGCACAGCTTGAAGGCGTGCGTGTAGTATCTATGCCATGTGCTGAAGAATTCATGAAGCAAGATGCAGCTTATCGTGAAGCGGTTCTTCCATCAAACATCCGCGCACGTGTTGCTGTTGAAGCTGCGCATGTAGATTACTGGTGGAAATTTGTGGGTCTTGATGGTCGCGTCATCGGTATGACCACTTATGGTGAATCTGCACCTGCAAAAGATCTGTTCCAGTTCTTCGGGATTACCACTGAAGCAGTGGTAGCAGCTGTAAAAGAGATTACTGCATAATCAACTGATTAGGCGGTTTATTAAAAGGCGCTCCAGTTTTGGGGCGTCTTTTATTTTTTCGCTTTTTAGCGTTGTTTTCATGTGGCAACTGTTAGAAGGTTCTCCCATAGTCGAAATGAAAGAGTGAGAAGAACATGAGCTTGTATGAACAAATTAACGATGAAATTACTTTAATGGATGCAGGCGAACTCAAGTGGATCGGACAGGAGTTAGCTCTTGAAGCGATGGTTGCAGTTGATTTAATGCTGCAAGAATTAGCCGAAGAAAAGGTCATTAAAGTGCGTCGTAAAAATCATGAAAAGACGACTAGCCTAAAACAGGTTGATCGTATTCTGGTTGAAAAACTTTAATAGAAAATACTAAAAGTCCCTGAGCGGGGCTTTTTTTATATCGGATGATTTTCATCTGGCAGTTGCTTATGAACATTAGATAAGATAAATCTAAGTTTATGTCATCATAAAAACTTAATGACTTATATCGTAAGTAATTGACTTAAAGATAATTAAATACATAAACCAAAGAAGTTACTCAATATGGAAATATCATCCCAGATCAAATCTTTAGAGCAAATATCACAGCCAGAATGGCTATTTTTATGGCAAGACTATCAACGCTTTTATCATACCCAAATTTCGGATGAGGTAAGTAAAAATACCTGGGATAAATTAACCAATTATGAGCTAGATTCAATGTACGGTTTTGCGGCGCTGATAGATGGAAAGGTCGTTGGGATTGTGCATGTCATCGAACATAACAGTAGCTGGACAGTAAGACCTTATACCTATTTGCAGGATCTATTTACCCATCCGGACTATCGCGGACAAGGCGTGGCGCGCAAGCTGATTCAACATGTCTATCAGGTCGCGCAGCAGCGTAATTGCGACCGGGTTTACTGGCTGACTCAGGAATCAAACCATCAGGCACAAGCGTTGTATAACAAAGTCGCCAAGAAAACAGGATTCATTCAGTACCGTATGGATTAAAGCTCAAAAATTAAAAAAATAACTTACAATTTTATCGTTTCATCGCTGCAACAAAACGTTTTATCTTTAGGGCTGTAAACGGTTCCAGATTCTATACACTTAATTACATCCAAAACGTGAGATAAAAACATGAATTTCAAAACATTAGCATTAGGCTTGGCGGTCGCATCTGTAGCAACAGTTTCTATGGCAAAACCAGTGGCCTATACGATTGACCCGACTCATTCAGCAACTGTTTTCTCTTGGAGCCACTTTGGTTTCTCTACGCCATCTGCAAACTTCAGTGACATCCAAGGCACCATTAATGTTGATAATGAAAAACCTGCGAATTCTTCGGTCAATGTGAACATCCCGGTTGCAAGCATTAATACGAATGTGAAAGCACTGGATGACCATATTAAGACAGCAGAATTTTTTGATGTTGCCAAATATCCGAATATTACTTTTAAAAGTACTAAAGTTCAGGCTTTAGGCAAAAACAAATATAAAATCACCGGCAACTTAACCGTGAAAGATGTCACTAAACCTGTGGTACTGGATGCAGTTTTAAATAAACAAGGCGTACATCCAATGACTAAATTACAAACGATTGGTTTCAATGCAACCACTTCATTTAACCGTTCAGCCTTTGGGGTAGGCGGTTATGTTCCAAATGTGGGCGATAAAATTACAGTAAACATTACTACCGAGGCTTCTGTACCTGCTCCGAAAAAGTAAAAATGACAAATAAAAAAGCACCCAGTTGGGTGCTTTTTTATTACGGTTATTTAAGTTGCAGGTTTTCTAAATAATGCATCAATACCGAACTGGCTGCCTGTTCAAGCGCGGGTGCATAGCTTTGATGATCCGCCCGCAAGGCAGGGATATTGATCTGGGCTTTGCGTAACTCACAGGTATGTCCAATCAGCCATTTCTCTAAACTTTCACTGGCCACTTCAGCATGGAATTGTAGTGCTAGAATGTTCTGTCCTACCCGAAAGGCCTGATTTGGATAAAGATCAGAGCTGGCCAGCAATTCAGCCTGTTCAGGTAGGTCAAAGGTATCACCATGCCAATGCAGGACGTCAATATCATCCAGAGCTTTTAGTGGATTATTTTCAATAGAAGCAAGACTGAGTTTAGACCAGTCAATTTCCTTTACATCTCCTGGATAGACTTCAGCATCCAATGCAGCAGCAATTAATTGCGCACCTAAACAGATGCCTAATGTCGGTAAATTCTTTTGCAGGCGAACTTTAAGTAAGTCTATTTCCTGTTGTAAAAAAGGATAATCCTCAGTTTCATAGACTGCAATCGGGCCACCGAGAATGACTGTTAATCCGGGATGTTCAAAAGCCTTAGTGAGATCATCGATACCGGCTTCGAAATAACGCACACGTAAGCCGAGCTGATAAAAAATATCTTCCCAAGCGCCTAAGTCTTCAAAAGCGAGATGTTGAATGGCATAAACGGTATCGGGGAGGTGGGCTAAGTTCAGCATAGTTTTTTGATATCAAGAGAATGATTTAATTTAACGTGAATCAAAAGCAAAATAAAAGGCTTTATCTACCGATCCTGTGCAAAATAGAAAATAATGAATATCGCTTCGCTATCGGCAACTGTATAAACATTTTTGTGTGATTGCTACATGAAGCGGGTCATTTTCCTTTTATATAGGAAAGAGAGTAGAGTAAGGCTGCCGTACTGAATAAAAACAACAAGCCTATCAGGATCAAGGATATGCAAAATATAAGTTTATATGTCGATAAAAACAGAATCAGCCCTTATGCCATGTCGGTCTATGTTGCCTTAAAAGAAAAGGGTTTAGATTTTCAGGAAATAGTGGTCGATTTAGATCAGCAGCAACAGAAATCTGAGGCTTATCAAGCCATTTGCCCAAGTGCTAAAGTTCCGTGTTTAACGCTAGATCATTTTAGTCTGTTTGAATCATGGGCAATCACTGAATACTTGGAGGATGTCTTTCCAGCACCTAATTATCCGGCATTATATCCAAAGGAAATTCAGGCCAGAGCCAAATGTCGCGCCCTACAAGCCTTGGTCAAAACCGATTTTATGCAAATCCGCCAGCAAATGCCTTCTGATTCGGTATTTCATCCAGCAAAAATATCTACACCTCTTACAGCTCCGATCACTGAAGAAATTCAGCGCTTGGTGAATGTGGCAGAACATATGCTGGAGGACATATGGTTGACTGAACACTGGTCCATTGCAGACTTTGATTTGGCCTTTATTTTGCATCGTCTGCTGAGTCATCAGGTGAAACTTCCTGTGAAAATAATAGAATATGTCGAGCGTAATTTTAAGCGTGCTTCGGTACAGGCGTGGCTGGCAGAGCATGAAAAAGCTAAAACTTTAATTTAATGCCGACTGATAAAACAGTTCATAAAAAACCTACTTAAATATATAAAATTCAAGCGTAATATGAATCAGAAGAAAACTTGAAAAGATGCTGAGGATATAGTCCTCATTGAATAAGAAGGAAGGAGTGGCCGGTGGGGAATTCACATCATCATGAACATAGTCATGTCGCCGTGACTGCAAAAAATGCCAAAAAATTATCAATAGCGTTGGCATTAACCACGACTTTTTTAATTGTGGAAGTGATTGCTGGTTTTCTAACTCAAAGTTTGGCCTTACTTTCTGATGCTGCGCATATGTTTACCGATGCTGCTGCATTGGCTATTGCTTTAGTCGCTATCAAAATTGGACAAAAACCGGCAGACAATAAACGGACATTTGGTTATCAGCGTTTTGAAATTCTGGCTGCCCTGTTTAATGCCGTGATGCTATTTGTGGTTGCGATTTATATTTTGTTTGAAGCTTATCAGCGTTTGAGTCATCCGCCGGAAATCCAGAGCTTGGGCATGATGAGCGTGGCCACCTTGGGGCTAATCATTAATCTGATTTCCATGAAAATTCTGGTATCCAGCAGTCAGGAAAGCCTCAATGTCAAAGGCGCTTATCTGGAAGTGCTGAGTGATGCGTTGGGATCTGTAGGCGTGATTATTGGAGCGCTAGTGATTTATTTCACCGGCTGGATGTGGATAGATACACTCATTGCAGTATTAATCGGATTTTGGGTATTGCCAAGAACCTGGGTTTTGCTGAAACAGAGCATCAATATTCTGCTTGAAGGTGTGCCGGAGGAAATTGATATTGAAAAATTACGTCACGATCTCTTGGCGCTTGACGGGGTCCAGGATATTCATCAGCTCAAGGTCTGGGCGATTACTTCCAAAAAAGTCATGCTGACAGTGCATCTGGTTGCGCCGAATGTGGATTATCGGAAACTGCGTCATCAAGCTTTCGAGATGCTCCACCATGAGCATCATATTACCGAGATGACCTTGCAGATCGAAGCGGAAGATTGTCCGCCGGAACATCGGGGACAATCCTCACATCCGCATTCACATGCCGAAAGCCATCAGCATTGAAATTGAATAGGGTCTGTTGACATTTACTGTTCATAATTAACCCTATAAAGGTAGCCATAAAAATATACAGGCTAAAGCAACAGAACTTTGATAATTTCTTTTGAGCTTGTCATATCGAGTAGCTATTCCTCTAAATTGCTTTAATCTACAAAACATATTTTCAACTAAATGCCTGATTTTATATGAATACCAGTCCATATGGTCATTGTTCGATTGGCTATTTGTTTTCTTTGGTATATTCGCTTTAGTCCCTGTTTTCCTGATCTGTTCACGCAGTGGTTCTGAATCATAGCCTTTATCTGCACATACCACTTTTGTCTCTTTTAAATCTAATGTTGATATTAAATCAGGTGCAACTTTAACATCATGTGTGGTTCCATCGGTAATCACGAAATCAATAGGATTGCCATGTGCATCAACAATCAAATGTATTTTTGAGGAGTTTCCTCCTACACTTTTAGAAATAGATTGATTCGCTATGCCGGCAGAATGTTGATGAGCACGTACATGAGAGCCATCAATAAAAATCCACTCCATATCGGGGCATGAGGCTAGTAATTTGAATAATCTAAGTAACTTACCGCTGCTTGACCAACGATTAAAACGTTTGAAAATAGAGTTTGAATGACCAAAACAAGAAGGAATATCTCGCCACGGACAGCCTGTTCTAATTCTATAGAGAATAGCTTCAATAAAATTGCGTAAATTTGAGTTGTGGTGAATGGATAAATTACGCAGAATAACTTTCAACTTTTGCCAGTGTTGATCTGTCAGCATGGTACGAGGCATAGCGAATAGTAAAATTGGGTTTGGCGATTTGATTTTACTACTTCGCTATTTTTTTAAGCTAAAAGTGTCAACACACCCTAGTCTCAGCAGCAGAAATATTTTTTATTTTTTTAAAAGTGAGCGAATCACATCCAGATAACTTGGCGGAGCATCGACATACTGACGCTCCCTTAATATCTGGTGCATTCTCGCCAGCTTTTGATGCGGAACAGAGGCCATCAAATGATGTTCAATATGATAGTTCACATGAATCGGGGCAACCAAAGCACGTGCCAACCAACCTGCACGAGTAGTTCGGGTATTGCTAAGGGCAGAATGACTGGTTTCTAGGCCCGCATGCTCAGCCATGGCGCGGATGCGGATGAACAAAGGAAATGGAGTGATATAGGCGAGAGGCCATAATAAATACAGTTTAGGATGTCCGCTGGCCCACAGTGCAGAAAAAATTGCTGCATTTGAGATGAGCATACCGGAACTATTCTTAAACAGATTTTTTGCTAACTCTAAATTGCTGCGATCACCACGCGGAATTGGCTTGGGGTCATTGGAAACGCTCCATTCCAGTAATTCAAGATCCATTAATACTCGACCTGCAAGGAACTTAAGTCCAGATTGCCCATTCAGGTCACGGAAGAATTTCCTGAATAGTGAGCTTTGAGTAATGGGGAAATTTTTTACCAACCCCAGGTCAGGATCATCTGGCTGCGAGGTTTTAGCATGATGTTTTAGATGATAAGGACGATACTTGCTGACATCATTCCAGATCGGGCGTGCACAGAGCCAGTCAGTCAAATGAGTGTTCAACCATTTGGTTTTAAATAGACTATGGTGCGAAGCATCATGCATCAGTATGGCCAGCGCAAGTTGTCGGCCAGCCAAAATGGCCAATGCCAGCGCGGACATCAGGACTTTTCCCCACGTAGGTAAATATTCCCAGCTATAGGCTACCGTGCCAAAGGTCATGACAATTACGGTCCAGGTTGAACCTACTGCCCAGGCACCGTGCAAGTCTGAGGTCGTGGTGAGTTCTTTAATTTCATCACGACTAAAAAGTTCTGTGACACTGACCTTGCTGTTCATTCTTCTGCCTATATTTAGTTCTTATTGCTTTATTCAATATATTTGGATGAAATATTACAGTCAATTTATTTTTGTGTATAAAAAAGAAATAAATTAGACCCCTTGGTCTTTAAAATAGTGTTGCCATAAAAGTTGACCCTGTTTTTCTATTTTGCGGACTGCGAGCTCAAATTGTTGTCGGGCATCGGTGTCTATCCATTCTGCAGGAAGCAAAGGATCAGCACGTAAACTAAACAGGGCAGATTTACCTAGATAAAAGGCACTTTTTGCAGCCTCTGCTAAAGTCAGATTTTGGTAATTTTCAAACCAGTCGTTAATATCATGCTGTACTGCATGATAGGTCTGATGTAGCTCTTCGATATCCCATAAATCACGAATTTCGGTTTCACTTTCCAGTTGACTGACTTGGAAAAAACGTGCGTCAGGATCTAATCCAAACTGGATTACAGCTGTTTTTAATGGACTTAGATTTAGCGTTAAATTATCGGGACGAATAAAAACATTTTGCTCTAGTTCCTGAAAACCATAATAACGCAGCGCTTTTTCTCTTTTATATAAGGCGGTACGGTCTACACGTCCCAAAGTGCCGGTATAGACCAATACATATTTTCCGTTCCATGTGGTCGCCGTTTGCATATCAGGGTGTTTGTTTAAGCTGATAAGAGAAGTATCGAATTTTTTCTCTAGCAATTGATACACGCCGCGTTCCACAGCTTGAATGAAATTTTCCTGATTTAATCGAGCCACAGCTACACGGATACCATTGTCAGAAATCCCCAATAATTCAGCAGCTGTTAATATCCGCTTAATAGTCAAGGTTGAGTTCTTAGAAGCGTAGAGTAAGTCTAAAACAAGATGACGAGCATTCAATTTATAAGTCATGAAACGATATCGTTATGAAAGGGATTGAAAGTTTTAAAGTTTATCCACAATAGCACTTTGTCATGAATAACCCAAAAAAATTGTCAGGGTAAAAGAGGATGAATAAGTGATTTGAGATATACATTTTATTAATAAATTTTTTTCAAACACAATAAAAAAACCCTTATCTTTCGATAAGGGTTTTTCGTATTCTGGAGCGGGAAAGGAGACTCGAACTCCCGACCCCAACCTTGGCAAGGTTATGCTCTACCAACTGAGCTATTCCCGCAATGAGGTGGATTATAGAGAATTCCACAGCAGTGTCAACTCCCTATAAATCTGTTTGATTAATTAATCAGCACGACGCCAAACTGTACCTTGACGGGTATCCTCAAGTACCACGCCTTGATCAAGTAAAGATTGACGAATCTCATCCGCACGTGCGAACTCTTTGGCTTTCTTGGCATCCTGACGCTGTTGAATCAAATCTTCAATTTGTTCAGGTGATAGTACCAATGCTTCCTGACCAATGTCAGACTTGAGGAACTCTTCTACGTCTTGCCGTACCAGACCGAGAATATTGGTCAGGTAACGCAAAGTTGCATAATAAATCGCTGCCTGTTCTGCATTTTCTTCTTTCACCGCACGATTCAGCTCTTTATTGATTTCGAACAATACCGCAATCGCTTCAGGCGTATTGAAATCATCACGCATAGCGGTATTAAAGCGTTCAACTAAAGCCTCATCCAGAGTTTCAATCAGATGATCACCATAAACCGCCTGATAGGTTTTAAATGAGTGATAGAAACGAGACAAGGTATTTTTTGCTTCTTTTAAGGCAACATCCGAGTAATTCACCGGGCTACGATAGTGTGAAGACACAATAAAATAACGTACCACTTCCGGATGGAATTTTTCAATCACGTCGCGAATGGTGAAGAAATTGCCTAAAGACTTCGACATTTTCTCGCCATCGACATTAATAAATCCGGCATGCATCCAGTAATTGACATACTGTTCGCCAGTAGATGCTTCAGATTGTGCAATTTCATTTTCATGGTGCGGGAAGGTCAGATCAGCACCGCCGCCATGAATATCGAAATGATTGCCTAGGCAGCAGGTCGACATTGCTGAACATTCAATATGCCAGCCTGGACGGCCATTGCCCCAAGGTGATGCCCATGACGGTTCATTTTCCTTGGCATGTTTCCAGAGGACAAAGTCAAACGGGTGTTTCTTTTCAACTTCGACGTCGACACGTTCAGACGCACCGGCTTGCATATCTTCCAGTTTACGGCCAGAAAGACGACCGTATTTGGCGAATTTTTCGACCTCAAAGTAGACATCACCATTATTGGAAGGATAAGCCGTACCTTTGTTGACCAGGTTGCCGATCATATCTTGCATTTGATCGATGTAATCTGTCGCTTTAGGTGCAACATCAGGTGCAAGGCAGCCCAGTTTGGCAAAGTCTTCATTCATCGCATCAATAAAGCGACCTGTTAATTCTGAGATACTTTCGCCATTTTCATTGGCACGTTTAATAATTTTGTCGTCAATATCCGTAATATTGCGCACATATTTGACCTTCCAGCCTTGGCTACGCAGGAAACGGATAATATAGTCAAATGCAACCACTGTACGTGCATGTCCAATATGACAGTAGTCATAAACCGTCATACCACAGACATACAGATCAATTTGACCTTCAACACGAGGTACGAATTCTACTTTTTTGCGTTGCTCTGAGTTATATAGAACAAATGGTTGCATAGCTGTTCAAAAGACTTCAAATAAAAGGATGAATCATCTTAACCTAAGCATAATTATTCATAAAGATAAAAGCGTAAAAAGCCTCAGTTATTTAGGGGAGTTAGGCGACGAGAGCGATTTATAAAGAAGAGGTTCAGGAAGTGAAATGGCGATATTGAGCTTACATTTTCAGAGACAGTATCCGTCAGGGTAATTGAGTTAAATTGAAATGAGGATGATTTAGTATGAATCCCATTCATTGAGACGAGAGTGAGGATATTCTAATAAAAAATAAAAATAAGCACATTCTACAGTTTTAAAAATGGAGTGAATGTAGAGGCGGAGATACCAGATTGCGCAAGTTGAATACAATCTGAATATATTAAAAATCCGTCGAATCTTCTACATTTAGAAAGCTTACAATTGCATAGCTATGCTAAAATTGCGAAAATTATGCCCATCAAACCAGAGTTTTTCTCTGTCCTTAGCGTAGGTAAACAGGCTTTGAATCCACAAAAAACAGCGAATCAACTAGATTTCCAGAAAGTCGCACTTGAAACACTGCGCATCGAAGAAAATGCACTACAGATTTTAGCAACACAGATTGATGACCGTTTTAGCCGGGCATGTGAAATTATTCTACAGTGTACTGGCCGTCTGGTGATTACCGGAATGGGCAAGTCAGGTCATATTGGCCGTAAAATGGCGGCGACCTTTGCTTCGACCGGAACACCGTCGTTCTTTATGCATCCGGGTGAAGCCGGTCATGGCGACTTGGGTATGCTGGTGGCTGGTGATGTGCTGATTGCGATTTCAAACTCGGGCAAGAGTGATGAAATCATGATGTTGATGCCACTCATCAAACATCTGGAAATTCCGCTGATTACCATCAGTGGTGATGATCGTGGTCCAATGCCACAAAATGCTGATGTAGCTTTGACGTTGGGTAATATCCAAGAAGCCTGTCCACTGGGTTTAGCGCCGACATCGTCAACGACGGCAACATTGGCTTTGGGTGATGCTTTGGCGGTGGCTTTACTGGACGCTCGCGGCTTTACCTCAGATGATTTTGCACGCTCACATCCTGCAGGTGCGCTGGGTAAGCGTCTGTTATTGCACGTGAAGCATCTGATGCGTACTGGCGCAGATTTACCTAAAGTCTCGCCAGATACCGCCATGAATAAAGTATTGTACGAAATTTCCAACAAGCGCTTGGGCTTAACCACAGTCGTCGATGAAAATGATGTGTTGCTGGGGATTTTTACCGATGGTGACTTGCGTCGCTTGATTGATAAGCAGCAAGGTTTTGATGTCAATCTGGCTATTCAGGACGTGATGACCAAAAATCCGTTGACCATTTCTCAGGAAGCACGTGCAGTGGTCGCACTGGAACGTATGAATGAACATAAAATTAATCAATTTGTAGTTGTTGATGATGCCAATAAAGTCATTGGCGTGATTAGTATGCATGACCTGATTCAGGCTGGGGTAAATTAATAAATGGCATCTTATGTATTATTAGAACAGGCACGTCATATTGCAGCACTGGTGCTTGATGTAGATGGTATTTTAAGTGATGGCTTTGTAACGCTGACCAATACTGGCGATGAGATCAAATCCTTTGACATTCGTGATGGTCTGGGCATGAAACTGGTTCAGCAGGCGGGAATCAAGGTGATTATTATCACCGGACGTAAAAGCAATATCGTAGAAAAGCGTATGTCGGATCTGGGTGTTGATTTGGTCTATCAGGGGCGTGAAGATAAAGGTACAGCACTTCGTGAAGCCTGTGCGCAGCTCAATATAGATCCTGAAGATTGCCTGTACATGGGCGATGACTGGCCTGATCTGTCTGCTTTTGCCATTGCCGGCATGAAAGTGACCGTGCCGAATGGTCATGTCGAAGTTCGCCGCCGTGCCGATCTGGTGACTCAGGCGCAGGGTGGACGTGGTGCGGTGCGTGAAATCTGCGATATGCTGTTAATGTCCAAAGGCATGTACCAAGAGTTACTTGAAAAATATACTCGTGCGCCTTATTAATAAGTCATATCTTTTGGATTAAGTACACCGCTTATGGATACTAAAGTTTTATATATTACGGCCGTGATTATTGCCGCAATAAGTGGTGGTTATTACTATTACAGCGGCAAGGGTAACAAGCTGCAGGCAGACTCTGCGCGCAGCATGACCTATTCCGCTCAAAATATTAACTTAACCCAGACGGATGAATCAGGCCAGGTATCGGTTCGTGCCCAAGTGGACCGACTTGAGCAGAACCTGCAGCTAGAAACCTCAAAGCTGGAAAATCTGCGAGCATCGACCTATGACAACGGTAAAGTCGATGCGACTTTCTTTGCCAAAATGGCGCATGGTTATGATGACAATACAAAAGTTGTACTCTCTCAAGAAGTGCTCGCCACCAAAATCATGCAAAATGGGAAAATGCAGTTCCGTACTGAAGAACTGACCGCTTTTCCGAAAACACGTGAAATTGAAACAGACAAGACAGTGATTGTGGAATCTCCACAGGCTGAATTTGTCAGCCAGGGTCTTAAAGCCAATCTTAATGATGGTCAATACGAATTCTTTAATATTCGAGGAAAGTATGAACCAAACTCCTAAAGCCAAAATGATGCACACTTTCCTGAAGCGTATGACGCTGGCGACTGTGGTTGGACTCGGTTCAATCACTGCTTTTGCGCTGCCATCTGACCGTAACCAGCCAATCACCTTGCTGGCTGACCGGGCGACTTTCAATGAGCGGACGGGTGTGACGACGTATTCTGGCAATGTCATCATTGAACAGGGTACCATGAAGCTGCAAGCCAATTCGATTGTGGCCAATCTGAACAATAAGCGCCAGATCAGCCTGATTACGGCGACAGGCAGCCCGGCACAGTTCCAGCAAAAAGTGGATCCGGCCAAAGGTCTTGCCAAAGGTCAGGCGCAGAAAATTGTCTACAATGCTGAAACCGGGATTATTACCTTGTCAGGTAATGCCTTCCTGCAACAGGACGGTGCCAGTATTCGTGGTGCGACTTTAAAATACAGCATGAACAAAGGCGATATCGAAGCCACCGGAACGCCAAACAAAACTGGTTCATCGTCTGGCCGCGTACAAATCGTGATTCCACCATCTAGTTCAACATCCTTCCCGGGAGCGCGTGATTAATGGAGCAATCGCAGCAGGTTCAAACCTTAACCATTAAGCATCTGGCGAAAAACTATAATAAACGCTGGGTAGTGAAAGATGTGTCGTTCAGTATGGAAAGTGGCCAGATTGTTGGGTTGCTCGGACCAAATGGTGCCGGAAAAACCACCAGTTTCTATATGGTGGTCGGTCTGGTGCGGATGGATAAGGGGGAAATCTATCTTGATGATCTAGATCTTTCCGACCTTGCAATGCATGAACGGGCACGTAAGGGAATTGGTTATTTGCCGCAGGAAGCTTCGATTTTCCGAAAACTGACAATTTCCGAAAATATTATGGCGATTCTGGAAACCCGTAAAGATATGACCAAGGCACAACGTCAGCAACGTCTGGCGGAGCTACTGGCAGACTTTAAAATCACCCATATCAAAGATTCCTTGGGTATGAGTGTATCCGGTGGGGAGCGACGTCGTGCCGAGATTGCGCGTGCACTCGCGGCTGATCCAAAATTTATGCTACTCGATGAACCTTTTGCCGGTGTCGATCCAATTTCGGTCGGAGATATTAAGGATATTATTACGACCTTGAAAGATCGCGGAATTGGGGTACTGATTACCGATCATAACGTGCGTGAAACGCTGGCGATTTGTGAGCATGCCTATATTGTCAGTGAAGGCGCATTGCTTGCTGAAGGCACACCAGAAGAAATTCTGGCAAATGAGACTGTGAGAAAAGTTTATCTGGGTGATGATTTCACTGTTTAAATAATCCTGCTTTATATAAAAACCCTGCATCAGACGCCAGTTGTCGGATGCAGGGTTTTTTTTGCTCAAATCAAAGTGAAAAAGATTTCTTTTAAAAGGATTTGATATATTGTTAGGCTAGAACAAGAAACATTACATAATTATGCGATTTAGGGCAGAACACTTTAAAAAAAATCAGGGGAAAACAGATCAAAAAAGAAAGAGATTGATACTTCTTCTTTTGCCTTTATCTGTGTCTTTGGCGCATGCAGAAAACTCACCCCATTATTTTTCCAATCTCAAGAATGGCTTGGGCCAGCTGATTGCACCCAAACCGACACGGTCAGGGCATAGCATTGATATCACGTCGCTTGGTCATTATTCATTAGATACATCAAAAGTAGCTGAGCTGCCGTAAATTACCCGACCACAGTCAGGACAGTCAGCTTTAAGTCCTACGATCACAGGTGGCATTCCACAAAAAATGAATCTGGTGGAAGCCGTACACCGGGCAGTGCAACGACGTCCTGAAATCACCCAGAGTATTTCGACATTATCTGCGCAGGCCGCGAATATTGATGTGGCGAGAGCGGGTTATTATCCGCAGTTATCCGGGGGTATCGGGACAGGTGACCTCACTTCCGGTGAACGTGGACGACAAATCGTTTCTTTGAATGCCACCCAGATGCTGTATGACTTTGGCAAAATTAAAACCAATATCAGTGTGGAAGAAGCCCGCTTGGCAGAAGAACAGGCAAGGGTGCTGGTTAGTCTGGATCAGATCGCATTTGAAGTAGCAGATGCAATAGTGAATATCAAACGCTATCAGCAAATTACCCAGATTGCCCAGCAGCAGATTCAGGGCATTGGACGGATTGCAGAAATTGCCAATTTGCGTGCCCGCGCCGGGATCAGCAGTCAGGCTGACCCGATTCAGGCCCAGTCCAATCTGGAAGCAGCACAATCGAATCTGATTGTTCAGCAGACCCAGCTCAGACAATATCAACAACGCTTGCGTACCTTGCTAGGATTTGATGTATCTGCAATTGAATGGGAGATTCCTGAGCGTATTGTGGCACAGGCCGATCTTTATCAGGATCCGGAATTTACCCAGATTCCGAACATGATTCTGGCCCATGCCGGGGTCAATGTTGCCCGTTTGCAAAAAGATCAGGCGCGATTAAGTCCTTATCCGACTATTAGTATTAAAGGCAGTCTAAGTCAGGCGATGAATGGGCGGAATCCAAATAATAATGAAGATGATGGCTTTTATAATTCAGTCATGATTGAAGCCAGCAGTAATTTGTATCAGGGTGGTGCAATACGTTCACAGACCCGTGCCGCCAGTTATGCCGAAGAAGCTGCACGCGCACAGGTCAATACGGTCTATCTGGATGTGCTGGATCAGGTGCGCTTGATCCGCGAGCAGATTGAAAATAAACAAAAACAAATGGGGGGTTTATCCCAGCGCCGCGCAACCACGGTACGCACCAAAGAGCTGTATCAAGAACAATATAAATTGGGTACCCGAACCGTAGTGGATTTGCTGAATGCAGAGCAAGTCATTCATAGTACCGCGCAGGAAATTGAATCGGCACGCTATGACATTTACTCGGCGATCGTACAGTACATTCAGGTCACGGGCCGTACACGGGATATTTACGCGCTTAACAGCATTTCTATTCAGGGGTTTGAAGTTCAGCCATGAGTACTACAATAATAAATTATCAACCTTGGCTTCAGGCAGTTTTAAATATTGCCCGGCATTACCGGATCGAGCCTTCTGAGGAGCGGATACGCCTGCAACTGGACTGGAACCAGCATCATGACATCGATGACATGCTCAAGATAGTCAGTCGTCAGATGGGTTTAAATGTCCGTAAAAATAAATTTGAGCGCAGCCTGCTGAATCCATGGTGTTTACCTTTACTGGTTGAATTCGATAGTGGTGATGTGGGGGTGATTGAACGCATCGACACACAGGGCAATGTCAGCATCCAGCTCAGTGGTGATGAAGGTTTATCTCAAAGTTTCACGATTGAACAGTTAGAGGTTGGCATAAAGCATCTTTATGTGCTGCGTCCTGAATCTTCAGTTCCAGATGCGCGGGTGGATGAATATATCAAACCCTTTGAGAAAAACTGGTTCTGGTCGATTGTCCTGAAGGACTGGAAGCGCTATATCGATGTGATGTTTGCGTCTTTAATTGCCAATATTCTGGCACTGGCCACGATAGTTTTCTCGATGAATGTCTATGACCGTGTCATTCCATCGCAATCTATTCCGACGTTATGGGTGTTGGCCGGTGGCGTGCTGATCGCTGCGATTTTTGAATTTGTATTACGTGTCTCGCGGATCTATCTGTCAGACATCATTGGTAAACGCGCGGATTTAAAAATTTCTGACCGGGTTTTTGGTCATTCATTACGTATCAAAAACAGTGAACATTCCAAATCGACAGGAACTTTCATTTCACAAATTCGCGAGCTGGAAGGCGTTCGCGAACTGGTGACTTCAACCACAGTTACGGCCATTGCCGATCTGCCATTTTTCTTCCTGTTCTTAGGGATATTCTGGGTCATTGGGGGAAATCTGTTCTGGGTCATGTTACTCGTTGTTCCTTTAATGATTCTCCCGGGAATTCTGGCGCAGAAAAAACTGGCACAACTGGCCCAGTTGGGGATGCGCGAATCTGCCATCCGCAATGCTTTGCTGGTAGAAGCTGTACAAGGAATTGAAGACATCAAGCTGTTAAGAGCTGAAACGCGTTTCCAGAATCAGTGGAATCATATGAATGAAGTGTCAGCCGATGTCAGCATGCAGCAACGTAAAATTGTCGGCTTGATGACTGCCTGGACCCAAAAAATTCAGGGACTGACCTTCGCGATTGTGGTTTTAGTCGGGGCTTTTGCGGTCATGGAGGGTGATATGACTACGGGTGCATTGGTGGCCTGTTCGATTCTCTCTTCACGCATGCTGGCACCAATTTCACAAATTACGGGTGTACTGGGGCGCTTGCAACAGGCTAAAGTCGCGAAATCCGGTCTAGATGAACTCATGAAAAAACCAGTGGATCAGCCGGATTATTCGCACCTGATTCATCGCCCAGCTCTGGATGGCCATTATGAACTCAGTGGTGTGGTATTCAAATATGGCGAAGATGATCCAAAACCAAGCCTGATGATTCCAAAGCTTGAGATCAAACCGGGTGAAAAGATTGCGATTCTGGGCCGTAACGGTGCCGGGAAATCAACCTTGTTGCAGCTCTTGTCTGGTATGCAGACGCCGTTACAGGGCAAGGTCAAGCTGGATGGGATTGATCTGACCCTGATTGATCCGTCAGATGTGCGGCGTGATATGAGTTTGCTAAATCAGAACTCGCAGTTATTTTATGGTTCAATTCGTGAAAACCTGACTTTGGGTGCACCTTTGGCCACCGATCAGCAAATTCTGGAAGCCTTACAAATTATCGGTGCACTGGGATTTGTACAGGAGAAAAAAGAAGGGCTGGATCATATCATTTTAGAGGGTGGTGTCGGCTTTTCTGGTGGACAGCGCCAAGCCTTGTTATTGGCGCGGTTGTTGATTCGTCAACCAAAGATTTTGCTACTGGATGAACCGACCGCTGCCATTGATGATGTGTCAGAAAAACAGTTGATTGATCATCTTAAAGGGTATTTAACCCATCGTACGATGATCGTCGCCACTCATCGCCGTGCGGTATTGGAACTGGTGGATCGTATTCTGGTGGTCAATGATGGCAAGATTGTGATGGATGGACCACGGGATCAGATCCTGAATCAGTCGCAGGGTGGTAATAAGCGGGTTGTGGGAGCAAGTGCATGAGTGAACTACAGCAACTAAAACGTTCCAGCAAGGTCAGCTTTCAGGAACCGCCATTACCCAAATCAAGTGTCATCATCTGGATTATCGGCATTGGCCTACTGGTATTACTGACCTGGGCCTGGTTATTCAAATTGGAAGAAGTATCTACTGGTACTGGAAAAATAATTCCATCATCCAAAGAGCAGGTGATTCAGTCTCTGGATGGCGGTATTTTGACTAAACTTAATGTCAAAGAAGGTGAGATTGTCGAGCGTGGGCAAGTATTGGCCCAGCTTGATCCGACCCGCTTTGAATCCAACGTCGGTGAATCAGAATCCTTGCTGGTGTCATCACGTGCCACTTCAGCCCGTTTACGTGCGGAAGTCACCGGCGCACCGTTGGTCTTTCCTGAAGAAGTGTTGAAATACCCCAAATTGGTTAAAGAAGAAACGGCCCTGTATCAGTCGCGTCGAGCCAATTTGCAAGAATCTGTTGCAGGCCTGGAACAGGCTTTGTTACTGGTGCAGCAAGAACTGGAAATGACCGCTCCCTTGGTCGCCAAAGGGGCAGCCAGTGAAGTTGAAGTGTTGCGTCTAAAACGTGAAGCCAATGACCTGCGTAATCAGATGAATGATATCCGTAATCAATATTATGTGAATGCGCGGGAAGAATTGTCCAAAGCCAATACTGATGTAGAAACCCAGCAACAGGTGGTACGTGGCAAGTCGGATACTTTGAGCCGAACTGTTTTTAAATCACCGGTTCGCGGTGTCGTCAAAGAGATTGATGTGATGACGCTGGGCGGCGTGATTCCACAAAATGGCAAGTTGATGACCATCGTGCCACTGGATGAAAAATTACTGGTTGAAGCACGAATTTCGCCACGTGATATTGCCTTTATTCGTCCTGATCAGGAAGCGCTGGTCAAAATTAGCGCCTATGATTATTCAATTTATGGCGGGCTAAAGGGTAAAGTGACCATGATTTCACCGGATACCTTGCGCGATGAAGTCAAGCAGGATCAATTTTATTATCGGGTGTATATTCGTACCGACAGCGACAAGCTCAGCAATAATGCCGGGCAGGAGTTCAATATTACTCCAGGGATGGTGGCTACCGCAGATATTCGTACAGGTTCAAAAACCGTGATGGATTATCTGATTAAGCCGTTTAACAAAGCCAAAGAAGCCTTGCGTGAACGATAATATTTGCCAAGCAAATAAGTAAAACAATCGATTAAAATCAGGCCTCTCCGTGGAGAGGCTTTTTATTTGTCTGTGCAAAGCAGGTATACTGCAGCAGTGAGAGTTTAAAGTCTGAAGTTATGCCATTTACCATTGCCAGCCTGGTCAGTTTCGAGGAAGACATTAAAAAAAGCCGCTTTCAGGCCTTTGCCACCCCTGTTGAAAATGAGCAGGACGTGAAAGATTTTCTAGAAGCTTATCGCGATCCAAGCACCACCCATCAATGCTGGGCCTGGAAAATTGGCCATCAGGTACGCTTTAATGATGATGGTGAACCTTCAGGAACAGCGGGACGCCCGATTCTGGCGACTATTGAAGGCAATGAGCTGACCAATGTGCTGGTATTGGTCAATCGCTGGTATGGCGGGATCAAGCTGGGAACAGGGGGCTTGGTGCGTGCCTATGGCGGTTGTGCTGGGCAATGTTTGTTGTTGGCAGAAAAAATTGAACTGATTGAAAAGAAAAAGGTGCAATTTTCCTGTCAATTCAATGAATGGGCCATCTTTCAATATGAATTGAATCAGCAACAAATCGATTATCAGGAAGAATATACAGCCGAAGGGGTGCAGGTCAGTGCCTTATTTCAGTTACATCAAATTCAATCTTTTGCCTTAAAAATTCAAGATGTGACCCGCGGCCGCGAACAGCTCAAAATCATAGAAGAAGCGACAGATGACTGACGTAGATCCATTACTGAAATATCGTGAACAGCACAAACATCGCCTGAATTATATGCCTTGGCTGTACTGGTCTTTAAAGCCTAAAAATCGTAGCTGGGCAGAAGCGTGGCAAAAGGACTATCAGGCTTACTTGATGGAAATGGAAACCATTGAGATTGGTGAAAACTGTTTTATTTCACCACTGGCACATATTTTTGCGGAGCCGGGACGTAAAATCATTATTGGTGATAATACCTTTATCGCTGCAGATTGCACCTTGCATGGTCCACTCGACATTGGGAATGAAGTGGCGATTAATCATCACTGTATTCTGGATGGCGGTCGGGTGGGGATTAAACTGCATGATCAGGTACGTATCGCCGCTTATTGTCATCTTTATGCCTTTGATCACGGCATGGATCTGGAGCAGCCGATTTATCAGCAGCCGGTACGTTCACAAGGCATTGAGATCGGGCGGGATGTGTGGCTGGGTGCGCACGTCGGTATCAAGGACGGAATTAAAATCGCAGATCAGGCCGTGGTGGGAATGAACAGTATGGTGACCAAGAATGTTGAGGAACGCACGATTGTCGCCGGTAATCCGGCTCAATTCATTCGCTATCGTGAATAAGCTTTTGGAAGTCAATTGCTTGATACAACCGACTGACTCAGCAGAGAGTTCGATATATTGATCTATATTTGTTCACATAAAAGTTAACATATTTCAAGTCAAGCCTTACAGATTTCGCTGCACATTTTTGAATGCTTATGCTAAGTTAAAAATAACTAAGAAATTTTTATCATAAATAGA
The DNA here is from genome assembly GCF_053543775.1 of Acinetobacter endophylla. NCBI lineage: Bacteria > Pseudomonadati > Pseudomonadota > Gammaproteobacteria > Moraxellales > Moraxellaceae > Acinetobacter > Acinetobacter endophylla. Next base: position 60,966 of record NZ_JBLVOM010000240.1, read on the forward strand.
AGAGAGGCTAAACATGAAACGTGTCATCGCCTGCATCGACTCATCACCCTGTATAAACGCGCTGGCAGACGCGGCGGCATGGATTGCCAAACAGACTGGCCGTGAACTGGTTCTGTTACAGGTTTTGGATTATTACCCAGCCAGTTATCATCTGGGAGAAATCAGCGGGGTTATTGGCTTTGAAAGTAATGCCATGTTACTCAAAGAACTGGCCGAGCTTGAACAAAAACAAAGTGAAATTGCGCTGGATTATAGCAATAACCTGCTGCAACATATTTCCGAGCGGATTCTGGCAGAACATGGCATTCAAACCACACATATTCAGGAAAAGGGTGATTTTCTGGAACAAAGTTTCCAGATCCTGCAGCCTGATGATATCGCAGTGATTGGCTTGCTCGGTGAACGCTCCGCTGAAAAAAACAAACCGATCGGCACCAATGTGGAAAATTTTATTCGTGGGGCAAACTGTACCGTGATGACAGTCGGAGAACAGTTTAAGCCGCCGACACGATTTATTTTCGCCTATGAGTATTCACCGACCTGTATCAAGATGATGAAACGGATTGCGGAAAGTGATCTGCTGCGCTTATTGCAATGTCATCTGCTATATATTGGGGATCATGCTGAAATTCTGAATGAGCCTTTGCAATATTTAAATCAGGCTGGTTTAGATGTGGTGCCACAATACCGCTATGGCGATGTCGCAGAAAATATTTTGAGCTATCAGCAGGAACTGGGGATTCAGCTGATCGTGTTGGGTGCATTTAGTCACAGTAAAATTCACCAGTTCTTTTTAGGCAGCATTGCGACCACGATTTTCCGGAATTCCAAAGTGCCTTTACTGGTTGCGAAGTAAGGATTGCATAAAATAGCCAAGCGCGAAGTCTAATCGTAAATTGTTACAGCTTGATTTAAAAATGACCAGAGTTATCCTCATATATTGTGGATAACTCTGTGGTTAATATTTATAAGTTAATGTTATTTATAATAAATATGTCATTGGGTGATTTTTGTTCTTCTTGTTTTATTTCACAATCGCGAGTGCAAAACCATCATGTCCTTTGCTGCCAATTGTTTGTAAAGCAGTGCATGACAAGATACGTGGATGATTTTGTAGGGCTTTAAACATGTCACGAATGCCTTCAATGCTTGGTTTATTATTGTCCGGATTAATGATTTCACCCGCACGAATCACATTGTCCAGAAAAATAAGCGTACCTGAGTGCGACAGGTTTAAACTGAGTTCCAGATATTCCGGATAACTCTGTTTATCTGCATCAATAAAGATGAAATCGAAAGCTTCAGTATCTTCAGGCAGGGCTTTAAGCACATCTGCTGCACGGCCGCATTTCAGCTCAACGGTCTGTTTAAGCTGCGCGCGATCAATATTTTCCTGTCCCATTGCCGCATGGGTATCGCGTCCTTCAATCGTCAGGATATAGCCATCATCCGGCAAGGCACGCGCCAGCCACATGGTGCTATATGCTGCAAATGTGCCGAGTTCCAGTACACGTTTACATTGGTTCATCTGGATCAGCATCTGCAACAACATGCCTTGGTTCGGTGCTACAGCCAGGTGATCAGGAAAACCGTGCGCTGCGGTATTCTCAAGAGTTTGATTCAGAATAGGGTCTTCAGGAATTAAATGTGAATCAATATAGTGATCAATGTCTGTCCACATTTGTTGCATAGTCTTAGCACCTCGATTGCGATGCGTGCATTTTAAACTTTTCGCGGCAGAGCGCAATTTATTGTTCTATAGGTGCTGATTTTTTAGGCGCTACAAAGTCCTGCATGAACTTTGTAGAACATTTGTCATGACTTAGTAATTACACATTGAGGAATTACGGCCTAAACTCGGTCCCCAAGTACGATAACCTTGGGTATCGATGTGGATCTGGCCAGAAGCATACATGCCGAGTCCCATATTCAGGCTTTGACCATGCTGCACCCAGAACTGGCACAATTTAAACTTGGTATTTTCAATATAACTATAATCTTGTGCTTGGGGATATTCAGGCCCAATCCGGAAATCGATGGCAGAGTTGTACAGATGGCGTGAAGAGTTGGCACCACCGGCACACTGGTTTAAAGGCAGGTCACGATAGACTGACGTGACTTCAAAATCAGTCAGTACATTGGCTGCAACCAGATATTTAAAGACTTTTAAAGTTGGGATCTGATTGGCCCATAATTCACGGCTTGGAATCATGTATTGGGAACGGCCACACTTGGCCCAATCACGTGCAGTACGCATCAATTCGAAACTCGGAATGATATTGCCAACCCCATGACGTTCCAGAAAAACCTCATATTCACGCACGCGTGACAAATTATCCAGTGCCGATACCCAGTGGGTATACACATAAGGCACAGTTTTTGGGTGGGCTTTACGATCGTATTGAACACGTTCTTGTGGAATGTAAATCCGTTTTCCAGCAGGTGTGGTGGCCTGTCCAGGTTGTTTTGTGGTCGTGGTACAGCCCACAAAAACAAGAGGAATTATACAAAGACTCAATAATCCCTTTAACAAGTTCTTCATTTATAGAAATCAGATATTTACAAAATAGCGCTATTTTAGACTAAATATAGGGAGAAATTTGGAGAATATTGCAATGAAATGTGTGCGTTGAGTATAAAAAAGATCAGCATTTGCTGATCTTTTAAAGTTTAAACTAATTACTTTTCAAGGTATTGTAATTTGTCTGCTTTGCCATTCCATTCTTCACGGTCTGCTGGCTGGTCACCAATTTGTGTGATATTTGGCCATTTTTGTGACAGGTCAGCATTCAGTTCAATAAAGACTTCCTGACCTTCTGGTAATTCGTCTTCAGAGAAAATTGCATTTGCCGGGCATTCAGGTTCGCATAACGCACAGTCGATACATTCGTCCGGGTTAATCACAAGGAAGTTAGGACCTTCATAGAAACAGTCTACAGGGCAAACTTCAACACAGTCTTGATATTTACATTTAATACAATTTTCAGTGACAACGAAGGTCATGGCGACAGCTACCTAAAAAATATGGTTCTAATTACGAATGCTGTATTTTAGGCAAAAACAGGGGGAACTAACAATTCCTTTTATTGATATTTGTTATATATAGGGCTGTTAAATTTGAAAAAAGGTCGCATACCGATGAATTACAGCATTCATCGGTATGTTCAGGACATCGACCCTATGCCAGATGAGGTCTAGGACCGAGAATTAACTTGGCTGTTTGATCAGGTCTTTGAGCGCATATAACTGCTGCAAGGCTTCACGCGGAGTTAAACTATCTACATCAATATCTTCGAGTAAGTCCAGTGCAGGCGATTCTTTCTCAATTTCGATGATACGTTCTACAGGCTCTAAAAATTCAGGCATTGCAAACAGATCATGCTGCGGGCTCAGTGGCTTGGCCTGATGCTGTTTTTCCAGAATCTTTAAGCGGTTTTGCGCTTCTTTAATCACCGCAGCCGGAATGCCTGCCAATTTCGCGACTTGCAAGCCATGACTTTGACTGGCCGGGCCATGTTGCACCTTATGCAATAAAATCAGATTACCATTCAGCTCTTTGGCCGTGACATGGTAGTTATTAATGCCACTTTCCTTATCCAGTTCAGTCAGTTCGAAATAATGGGTAGCAAATAGACATAAACATTGAATGCGTTTGGTCAGATCCAGCACACAGGCCCAAGCCAAAGACAAGCCATCATAGGTACTGGTTCCACGGCCAACTTCATCCATGAGTACCAAAGACTGGCTGGTGGCATGATGCAGGATTTGCGAGGTTTCGGTCATTTCCACCATAAAGGTTGATTTGCCGGTCGATAAATCATCGGCAGAACCAATACGGGTAAAGACACGGTCAACCGGACCTAAAGTTGCAGCTTGCGCTGGAACATAGGCACCACAATAAGCCAGCAACACGATCAATGCAGTCTGGCGCATAAAGGTGGATTTACCACCCATGTTGGGGCCGGTAATGATGGCCATGCGATGGGAAAAATCCAGTCGCGTATCGTTCGGAGTAAAGGCCGATTTACTGAGGGCTTCTACCACTGGATGTCGTCCAGCAGTGATACTTACACCGATTTCAGGGCTAAATTTTGGACGCGACCAGTTGCGTAAACGCGCCTGATGGGCAAAATTAGCAATCAGATCAATCTGGGCAATGGCGCTGCTCATCATCTGTAAACTGCCGATATCCTGACGCAGTTCATCCAGCAGCATTTCAAACAGCATTTTTTCACGGGCCAAGGCACGCGATTCGCTTGATAAGACTTTGTCTTCAAATGCTTTCAGTTCAGGTGTGATGTAGCGTTCGGCATTTTTCAGGGTTTGCCTACGAATATAGTGCTCGGGTGCCTGTTCAGCCTGTGCGCGGGTCAGTTCAATATAATAGCCACTGACGCGGTTGTAGCCAATTTTCAGTCCCGGAATGCCGCTTTGTTCACGCTCTTTAATTTCCAGATCAATCAGGAACTGGCTGGCATGATCACGAATCTGACGTAGTTCATCGAGTTCACTGTCAAAACCTTCTGCAATGACATTACCATCACGAAGCAGGACGGGTGGATTTTCCACAATGGCGGACATCAGACGTTGATGTAGATCATGGAAGTCGCCGAGTTCTTCATTGAGTTGTACTAAAAGTTTGGACTGTTGCTGACTGACAATCGGTTGCAGGGCATGGCGTAAAAATGGAATTTGCGCGCAGGCCTGTCGCAATTGCACCAGATCACGTGGACGGGCACTGCCAAGCGCAATACGGCTCAGCACGCGTTCAATATCGCTAATTTCTTTTAGTACCAAACGTACAGGTACTTCGTGGAAACCTTGCAGCAGGGCTTGAATGGCATCCAGGCGCTCATCCAGCAAGGCGGTATCGCGTAAAGGTTGCATCAGGGTGCGACTGAGCAAGCGCCCCCCCATGGCAGTCTGGCAATCATTGATCAGCTGAAATAAGGATGTCCCATGTTCAAATAAAGGCTCAATCAGTTCAAGATTACGGCGTGTCACCGGATCCAAAGCAATAAAATCTGAACTCTGTTCTAGCTGAATCGTGCGGATATGCGGTAACGCAGTTTTCTGGGTTTCTTTGGCGTAGTGAATCAGTGCCGCTGCGGCTGCTTTAGCCAAAGGTAAATGATCAATTCCGAAACCTGAAAGCGTGCTGACGGCAAACTGGTCACATAAGGTTTTTTGTGCATTATTCAGGTTGAAATCAACATTTGGACGTTTGGTGACCGAGATATCCAGTTGCTGTTTGAGTTGTTCGGTCAATGTCGGATCAGCGATATTTTCATCCAGCAGAATTTCGCTTGGCATCAAACGTGCCAGTTCAATCATGAGCTGGTTAAGATCATAATCCTGCTGCTGTACTTTAAATAAGCCAGCGCTGAGATCGAGAAGTGCAATGCCAATCTGACTCTGCTGAATACATAAAGCCACCAGATTCGAGCTTTGATGTGCACCGAGCATGGCATCATCGGTCAGGGTGCCCGGCGTAATAATCCGAACTACACCACGCTCAACCGGTCCTTTCCCAGTAACTTCGCCGATCTGCTCGCAGATCACCACGGTTTCGCCTTTTTTGACCAGACGTGCCAGATAACCTTCGGCTGCATGATAAGGCACGCCCGCCATAGGAATCGGCTGACCATTGGCTTTACCGCGATGGGTCAGGGTAATGCCTAAAATCTTGGCTGCCTTGTGTGCATCTTCAAAGAACAGTTCATAAAAATCACCCATACGATAAAACATCAATGAATGCGGATGCTGCATTTTCACTGACATGTATTGCTGCATCATAGGTGTTAAGGTAGAAAGATCAGCCATAATTTCTGAACTGGTCATTAAAAATAAATCCTTTCAACAAGAGATAAATGCAAATACTGCTCAATAGGCTATGCAGGAAAATTTAAAGCACATTTTCAATCTGGCGAACCCTACATGATTGAGCACAGGAGACCGAAAATGTGAAATGAATCTGCTGATTCAATTCAGCTTTAAAGCTGTATTGCAGCAAGTCTATCAAATTTAATTTTTAGAAAGAAATGAAATTCTAGATGAATCTTTAAGTCAACGCTCAGATCTGCCGCTATGGCTTCTTATTCAGCACTATTTGCAATTTTAAAAAAAAACAAACCACCGGATGCGAACATACGGTGGTTAAGATAAGTCAAAAGGATAATTTATTCTGGATCATAAAGACCGAGGTCTGAGAGATGTAATCTGAGAATCCGGCGCAATTCTAGTACGGCTTCAGGCGTTTCCTGAATCGAGTGGCCACCCTTAATGACTTTGCTAGATACAGCACCACTTAGGTAAGCACTTTCATATGAAACAATATCATCGCTCATGAGCTTGGTATCTTGCGTATCTACGGTATTGCCGATAATAGAATGAAATTTGATATTTTTAGAAGGCTGAATATCCTGGGTCAACGCCGTGAATTTTGAATTTTCACTCAGATCGCTTGGGCCATTTTGAATCAGGTCATGCCCCAGTTCTTTGACAAACTCGTTTAACCCGATCTGGCCTTGCAGGGTATCGGCAAAGGCACCCAAAAATGCACCCGGTATACGGATAATTTTACGGGCCAGTTTGGTATGCCAGCGGTCGGCATATTCTGTCCCACGATGTGGTGTCGCTAAGAAAATGGCCCGAGTGAAATTTGGAATAGGCCGCATTTGCAGGCGTGCTTTAAATAACGGATTATCTTTAAACTGGGCAATGCGGGTATTTTGTACCAGCTTAAATGCATCTTGGGTAATATCGGCCTGACTGACCATTAAACGGGCAATCACTCCTCCCATACTGTGTCCGACCAGTACCGCATCTTTTTTGGCTGGCGCATTGTTCGCGACCTGGGCAAAGCCTTGCTGAACCACTGCATTAATTTGAAAACGGCTTTCCAGAATCGGCATATTAGTAGAATAAAATACCTGCCAGACCTGGAAATTTTTTCTTAATACCGGATCACCCATAATGTCGTTGGTCAGACGAATCCAGGCTTCAGGACTACTGGCCAAGCCATGAATCAATACCAGCACTTTCTTGTCCGGATTATAAGGTTCCAGCATGTACAGATGCGGCATGCTCAGACTGTCTTCGCGATTAATCAGGGTTAGATAGGCTAAACGCCCCAGATTGTTCTCGGCCAGCCATAAGCCGTAAGGTGCGGAAAAGTTGGCGGCCAGCGCATATTCTTTCGAAGCCACTTTGATCTTTTCATGTTTATAAGGATCATAGAGTTTCAGGTGAAACTCAGAGCTAGAGAGAATCTGTTCGGTCGAATTCGCGGATTTGGGTACAGCGGTAATGGTGGTCGCCAGATAGCGGGCTGAATGAATATTTGGATTGATACCATTTGGATAATTGTGCTTGAGCGGATCGACAATATATTTTTTATCTTGCTCGGTTTGCTGTGCTTCAGGTAAGACCACTAAAAATTCTGAACCAAAACCATCACGGCGGGTGATAGAACGCAGGCCGGAAAAGTTCATGTTATAGGTGGACATCAGCTGTTCAATGGTCTGGTTTTTCAGCTGCGGAAAATTTTCCAGATCAATGGTGTATACACTGTCACCGACCTGAATGCGCTGGCCGGACTGTTTGGCTTCATAACGTTCAGCATAGCGTTGAATCAGATGAGCAATCGCCAGGTTATAAAAGTCACGAATCTGGACCTGGCGGTTATCAAAAATACGCTCTTGCGGCGCACGCTCGGTTTTAAATAGATAGGCATAGCTATAACGAATGCTTTTATCCAGCATAGTGAGCTGCTGATCCAGACATTTCTGGATGTTCTGCTTGTGTTGTTGCTGTTTTTCCGGTGATCGGGTTTTGTTTAAAATTCCGGTGTTACATTCAGCAGACTTGGCATTTTGTAAGGAGTTGGCTAGATATAATTCACTTGCTGTAGAAAGCAATTGTTCATCTAAAATCTGGGGAATACTTTTCAGATCTTCCACACATTCTTCGGGCTGATCAATACAGATCTGGGCTTCACGACCTGTCATGGACAACACATTCAAACTGGCTTCACTGAGCTTGTCGCGGGTCAAGATACTGTCACGCTCATTGTTCAGCGTGACATTAATGGCCTGTTCCTTAACACTGACCACCTGACAGCCGCTGAGTACGCTGGTGATGAGTAAAGTGCACAGCATTAATCTTTTATTTATTTTTTCGTGCATAAAACTTTTCACTGAATTCAAGTTATAAAGCGGGATAATGTTTTGTATTTTACTAATTTTTTTCCATAAAAATAGACCGCCGTAGCAGTCTATTTGTAATCAAATTGAAGCGAATCTTGTTATGGCGTTACAGGTGCTGTTGCTGGCTCTGCAACCGGAGCAAGTGTTGAGCTTTGCAGAATTTGCCAAACATTCCAGCGGCCGTTTTTCTCAATTTCCTGAATCAGGCGGTCCGCCACTTCAGCTTCTTGCGGATATTTCACCTTATAGTTCGCCAAGGTTTGAGTGGCATTTTTCTTCTGTTCCAGCGCAATATAGTTATTGGCTGCAGAAAGATAAGCCTCCTGAACCCCGGCTTTCATGGCTTTGTCCAGATAAGCGATGGCTTCACGTTGACCACCGCCTTCAGACAGACCAAAACCAAACCAGAAGTTGACCTCAGGATCATCTGGATTAATTTTGAGAATACGCTGGGCATAGGTCAGGGAATTGGTGGTATAAACTGAACCCAGATCCAGGTTACGTGCCATCACGCTGGCTTTAAAAGCACGCATCAACACATCAAAAGAGGCATTTGAACGGGCCGCTAAAGTATCCAGTTGTCGGGTGACTTCACGTAGTTTGGCTTCAAAGCCACGGCGTTCCTGACGATCGCTGAAACGTGGTGGATAATGACGTGCCTTACCTTCGACCATTTGCAGGAAATCGTCAATTTCGGTGATATCGATTTCATTTGAATTGGCAAGTGCTGCATAACGCATTGCACGGGTATTGCTATCTACCACTGGAATAATCAGTTTATTCACATCCAGGGTCAATTGCTTGGATGGATCATTAGGATCCGTCACCACCATCTTGGTTACAGGCTGCGCTGCAGCTTTTTTCAAATGCACTTCAAATTCAGGTGGTTCATTATAATTGAATGGATTTAAAGCATAAAATGGTGGGGACAGTTCAGGCTCTACAAAAACCACTTGATCTACAGGTTTCTCAGCAGATTTCTGAGGAGTGATCGAACACGCAGTAATTGTGAATGCTAAGCAAGCAAGTGCCAAGGGCTTAAAGGTCATAATAGTCATCCATTCTGTTATTTTTTAAAACATCTATTCAAAAATTGCATGATCGTCAGTCTATGAAAACTATAACCATCATGCAAGTAAACCCGTGTTACAGAGTGAAGTGTGATATTCAGGCCTTGGATTGGCTGGTTTGCGCTTCACATTCACGGCGCGCTTCTTCCAGAATCTCCAACTCTTTTTTGCTCAAAGGCTGGCCATCCTGTTGCTGCTTGTTAAAGGTCGGATCTAACAAAGAAAGACGATTGCACAAGTTGTTCATGCGTTTTTCATTTTGCTGAATGCGATCCAGCAAAATCCGCATGCCTTCAAGAATCGGATCAGACTGGTCTTCAGTTGCGGCATAGGGCTGGAAACCGATACTTTCTGCATAGTCACGACGACGCGCTTCAGCATCATCTTTAGGTTTGTCTTTGGTGATAAAACGTGCCGGGTTACCCACAGCTGTGGCGTTCTCAGGAACTGCTTTGGTAACGACCGCATTAGAACCGACTTTGGCATTTTTACCTACGGTGAATGGCCCAAGAATCTTGGCACCAGCACCGACTACCACGCCATCTTCTAGGGTCGGATGACGTTTGCCTTTATTCCAGGTGGTTCCACCCAAAGTCACGCCGTGATAAAGGGTGACGTCATCGCCAATTTCAGCGGTTTCACCAATTACGACACCCATACCGTGATCGATAAAGAAACGGCGGCCAATTTTTGCACCCGGATGGATTTCAATGCCCGTGGCAAAGCGGCTAAACGAAGACAACGCACGTGCAGTTCCTTTACAGTCTTTATTCCATAGCTCATGTGCCATGCGATGCATGATCAGCGCATGAATGCCAGGATAAGTGGTTAAGACTTCTAAGGTATTGCGTGCTGCAGGATCGCGCGCAAAGACAGCTTTTATATCTTCTTTGAGCTGTTTTAGCATTAGATTTGATCCTCGTCCTGTGATGATGTGTGTGAAGATTTTTTCCAGGTACCGTTGTTCAATGCCTGAACACGGCTGAAAATACCACGAAGTAAGTGATATTCCATACGATCTAATTGTATACGTCCGAAGAGACGACGCAAGCGTAAAGGCAATAATCTTGGATTTTTTGGATCCATAAACTCAATTTCTGCCAGCATTTTTTCCAAGTGTGGATAGAACTGTTCCATCTGCGCATGATTGACCAAGGGTTCATCCCATTCCATTTCAATGCCATCAATGACTTGCATGGTCGCTTTAGCATCACGTGGTTGTTCAATTTGACTCATCGTTGCCATCCGCATCTCATAGCAGATCACCTGAATCGCCTGAGCTACATTCAGTACGCCGTAGTCCGTATTCACAGGAATAGTCAGATGATAATTGGCCATCGCCAGTTCTTCATTGGTCAGACCACGGTCTTCGCGGCCAAATAGAATCGCGACTTCCTGCTGATCTTGTACCACGGCGGTCATGGCTTTTTCAGCGGCAGGGCGCACATCTAACAGCGGCCAGGGAATAGTACGGCTGCGTGCGCTGGTGCCGAATACAATCTGGCAGTCTTTAATGGCATCTTCAAGGGTTTCGACAATCTCGATCTGCTCGATCAGGTCAGTTGCACCCGCGGCCAGCGCGTCAATATCCGGATGCGGATAGGTTTTCGGTGCCACCAGAACCAGCTTGGACAAGCCCATGGTTTTCATGGCACGTAAGGCACTGCCGATATTGGCAGGTAAAGTGGTATTGACCATGACAATACGCACATGGGAGAGATGTGCTGAAACAGCAGCATTGTCAATTTGACTCATGAGGATTCCAATTTTAAGGTGTTTTAAAGATCAGGATTTATGAATATTGCGGCTGGGATTCAGCCTGATACAGTTCCAGTGCATCATCCATGCTCATGCCCACAGGCGGCGGAGGAACATCCACTGGCTTGGCCTGTTCATAGGACACGGCTTTGGCAGCTTTGGACTTGACCTGATATTCAATATGCAAGGCTTCTTTACCAAAATAATCACGCAATTTGGCTAGGAGCTCATCCAGTGGGGCGACTTTCCAGTTGAGACCCAGATGCAGTTCAGTCGTGGCATACGGATAGTCCAGATATAGAATCACCGGAATATGTGCGGACATATCGACATTGCAATAAGGAGTCAGAATTTGCTGCAGGTCACGGCTCAAGCTCTTACTGAAATGCTCGGCTGTGAGGGTGATCTTGATGCTATTGGCACGTTTCTGGCGAATTTCATTCAGGCTAAATGCCTTGGTGAGGCGTCCCATCGGACGGTCAAAGCCTTCACGCTCATAGATTTCGCCTTCAATCACCACCACTTTATCGAGCTGGATAATCTCTTTAAAGCGGTTGAAGCGTTCGTGATTGGCTGAAATCTCAATCCGTGCCGTACCATCATCTAGGGTCATCATCATCCGGTTCGGGAAGTTGGCAATATCTACCACCAGTCCTGCAAACACGGTGGTTACACCACGGCGGGTCGGCGTTAGCTCATTGATCTGACTAGGCACAAAGGCTTTCAGCTCATTGCGATACACATCAATCGGGTGGCCGGTCAGATACAGACCAAGTGTGTCTTTCTCACCTTTCAGGCGAACTTCATCCGCCCAAGGTTTGACGGGTTTAGATGGCTTGCGCTGAACTTCTTCCACTTCGCCAAACAAGTCCATGATGCCGGTTTCACGGTTGGAACGTGCCTGTTCCGCAGCTTGAACCGCTTCAGGCAGTTGCGCCATCAGGTCGGCACGATCAATGCCTAAGCAATCCAGTGCACCTGAGCGAATCAGTGCTTCCAGGGTGCGCTTATTGATTTTTTTCAGGTCAATACGATGACAGAAATCAAATAAGTCACGGAATGGACCTTCTTGCGCACGTGAGTCAATCACCGATTGCATCGCCGCTTCACCGACGCCTTTGATTGCCCCCAGACCATAGACAATAGTTTGCTCATCAGTGGCATGGAATTGATACAGCGACATATTCACTGACGGCGGCAAAACTTCCAGATTATTCTTGCGACAGTCATCAATCAGAAATACCACGTTGTCGGTGTTCTGCATCTCCGAGGTCAATACCGCAGACAGGAATTCCGCCGGATAATGCGCTTTTAGCCATGCAGTTTGGTAAGCAACTAGGGCATAGGCAGCCGCATGCGATTTGTTAAAACCATAGCCGGCGAACTTTTCCATATAGTCGAAGATATGGTTGGCCGTGGCTTCATCAATGTCTTTTTTCGATGCACCTTCAATAAAGATCTGGCGCTGTTTGACCATTTCTTCCGGTTTTTTCTTACCCATGGCACGACGTAACAAGTCCGCGCCACCAAGGGTATAGCCGGCACAGTACTGTGCAGCCTGCATTACCTGTTCCTGATACACCATAATCCCGTAGGTGGGTTCTAGCACGCCTTCAAGCAATGGATGCAGATATTCAAAATCGCCACCATGCATCCGGTGGATAAAGTCAGGAATCAGATCCATCGGGCCTGGACGGTACAGCGATACGAAGGCAATAATTTCTTCAAACTTGCTCGGGCGTGCCTCTTTCAGCATCTTCTTCATGCCCACGGATTCAAACTGGAATACCGCGGTGGTGTTGGCATTGGCAAAGACCAGATATGCGTCTTTATCTTCAAGCGGGATATAAGCAATATCTAAAGGTTTATCCGCTTTGATGCGTTTATTGATATTTTTAACCGCATCTTCAATCACCGTCAGGTTACGCAAACCCAAGAAGTCAAACTTCACCAGACCTGCAGATTCGACATCGTCTTTATCGAACTGTGCCACGCGTCCGGTACCATCGGCATCACACATGACCGCAGAGAAATCGGTAATTTTGGTTGGCGAGATCACCACACCACCGGCGTGTTTACCGGTGTTTCGGGTAATACCTTCCAGTTTCAGTGCCATTTCCCAGATTTCGGCTGCATCGTCATGGTCTGGATTGGATGGATTGGTGACGATATCTTTAAGCTGGGGTTCAGCTTCTAGTGACTCAAGCAGGCTTAGACCTAAAGGCTTGGTCGGAATCATTTTCGAGATACGATCCGCCAAGCCATAAGATTTACCCAAAACGCGCGCAACATCACGAATCGCACCTTTGGCCGCCATAGTGCCGAATGTTGCAATCTGGGAGACCGCATCACGGCCATAGGTACGTGCTACATAGTCAATCACGCGGTCACGGCCTGCGATACAGAAATCGACGTCGAAGTCGGGCATCGAAACACGTTCCGGGTTCAGGAAACGTTCGAACAGCAGTTCATAACGCAGCGGGTCAAGATCGGTAATTTTTAAGCTATAGGCGACCAGTGAACCTGCACCCGAACCACGGCCCGGACCGACCGGAACGCCGTTACTTTTCGACCACTGAATGAAGTCCATCACGATCAGGAAGTAGCCCGGGAATCCCATCGAGTTAATGATGTTAATCTCGTATTCGATACGCTCATCATAAGGCTTGCGGATTTCTGGCCAGTCTTCATCACGTTGTTCAGGCGGATACAGGAAATTCAGGCGTTCTTCCAGACCTTCTTTGGACAAGTGTGCAAAGAAGGTATCAATGGTATGACCTTCAGGAATCGGATAATCAGGCAGGAAGTATTTGCCCAGTTGCAGCGTCACATTACAGCGTTTGGCAATGTGATAGGTGTTCTCAATCGCAGATGGAATATCCGAGAACAGCGCTGTCATTTCTTCAGCAGATTTGAAATATTGTTCAGGTGAATAGGTTTTAGGGCGGCGGTTGTCACCAAGCACATAACCATCTGCAATACATACCCGTGCTTCATGCGCTTCATAATCTTCACGGGTCATGAAATGCACATCATTATGTGCGACCACACCGATATTGTATTTTTTTGCCAGCTTAACGGCTTCCAGAATAAAGTTATCTTCATCCGGACGATTGGTACGGGTCAGGGCAAGATAAACACGATTACCAAATTTTTCGACCCATTCTTCTAGCAGCGGTTCCGCTTTTTGCGGATTTGAACTCATCAGCATTTTGCCGACATCGGAATGCATGCCGAGCAGGGCAATCATGTCCTCAGGCTGATTTAAAATCCATTGTTTTTGAACGCAGGGAATATCCAGTTGCTGGCCACTGATAAAGCCTTCAGATACTAATTCAGTCAAATTACGCCAGCCGGTATTGGTCATGGCCAATAAGGTCATGCGATGTTCGGCATCATTCAGGCGAATTTCAGAACCCAGAATCGGCTTGATGCGTTTGCTCAGACATTTGCCATAGAACTTGACGGCAGCATGCAGGTTAGAAAGATCCGTGAGCGCAAGGGCAGGCATCTGTTCTTCTTCGGCAGCTTTGACCAAGTCAGGTATCCGTACGATGGATTCAGTAATCGAAAATTCTGTATGAATACCAAGATGAACAAAGTGCATAGATGAGTCCCTGCTAAAACCATTGAATAGTTTAACATGGGATTTATTGTTTCAGTTTGAAATTGAGGGGAAATGGCTAACTTTTAGGTCAAGTTTGAATTTGATTTTTTAAGCTGATTATTTAGTTAGTTGTTAGAAGATATTTTCTTTTACTTTTAACGGGGCAAAAGTAACAAAACCTCTTTGTTGATCTGATGGCACTTCCATGTGCCACAGACCAACGGGCGACTTCCTGTCGCGGTGGCACGTATCAAATAGTTGCAGGACTTTACTTTGAAATAATGAGAAAGGGTTCGTAAGTATTAAAAACAATAAAACCCTCTTTTTAAAGGGCTTTATTTATACATAAAAACTAGCTTAACGAAGTCGGGATAACCAGTCACCGAGGCTTTGTACAATCTGCACTAGAATCAGTAATACAATCACCGTCATGATGACTACAGAGGTATCAAAACGCTGATAACCATAAGAAATCGCTAAGTCACCAATACCACCCGCACCGACAGCACCGGCCATTGCCGTTGCACCAATCAAACTGATGGTAGCAGTAGTCAAGTTTAGAATCAGTGAGCTACGCGCTTCCGGCAGAATAAACTTAAAGATAATTTGGATTGGCGTCGCGCCCATCGCTTGGGCAGATTCGATAATACCTTCATTCACTTCGAGTAAAGAGGTTTCAATCAGGCGACCAATGTATGGGCCGACATAAATGGTCAATGGAACAATCGCTGCCCAGGTCCCAATCGATGTGCCGACAATTAACTTGGTCAGTGGAATCACCGCAATCAGCAAGATAATAAATGGCAATGAACGTAGCGCATTCACAATCGGATTGAGACCGTGATAAATCACACGATTCGGCAGAATCCCATTCGGACGGGTCACCAGTAGAGTAATCGCCTGAATGAAGCCCCAGATACAGCCAAACAGCATCGCGAAGAACACCATATGAAAGGTTTCTTGCAGCGCTGTCACAAACTGATCTATCGACAGGGAGCTTTTCCAGAACGGCGCAGTGATCGTTGTCAGCCACTGTACAATTAAATCTCTCATGCCTGTACTCCCGCCTGATCGACTTGTACGCCGTGTTGTTCAAGGAATTTTATTGCTGCTTGAATTTCTTGTGCATCACCCAGTAGC
Source organism: Acinetobacter endophylla (assembly GCF_053543775.1). NCBI lineage: Bacteria > Pseudomonadati > Pseudomonadota > Gammaproteobacteria > Moraxellales > Moraxellaceae > Acinetobacter > Acinetobacter endophylla. The sequence goes on from NZ_JBLVOM010000240.1 coordinate 76,748, forward strand.
TGAATAAACATCTGGCCAATCACCGTGCCATTAATTTCGGTCATATTGGCAAACAGAATATTTAAACTGATATCAAACTGTTTAATCACCGCTTGAATCACGGTTTCCTGTGCCGAGCTACCAAGGAATTTCAGGCAATAAATACTGTTGTGATTCTGGTTTTCCAGATTATTCAGAATATTGACTGGTAAATGCTGCTGTAATACGGTCTGAATAAAATTCTTGGTCGTCGGGTGCTGGGGCTGACTGAATATTTGTAAGGTACTGCCGGTTTCAATCACATCACCTTTTTCCATCACGGCGACATAATCACACACGGTTTCAATTACATCCATTTCATGGGTAACCATAACAATGGTGATGCCTTGTTCTTCATTAATTTTTTTAAGTAGCTGTAGAACAGATTTGGTGGTTTGTGGATCAAGTGCAGAAGTCGCTTCATCACAGAGTAAAATTTTTGGATGATTGGCAAGGGCACGGGCAATACCAACACGCTGCTTTTGACCGCCAGACAATTCATCTGGAAAAGCATGACGTTTATGTTTCAGGTCAATAAAGTCTAATAATTCTTCGAGGCGCTTTTCCCGTTCTGCCTTGCTCCAGCCGAGGAGTTTCATGGGCATTTCGATATTGGCTGCCACGGTTTTGGTTTGCATTAAATTGAAATGCTGGAAAATCATGCCGATGCTGGCACGTTCTTGACGCAATGCTTTGGCATCCAGTGCGGTAAAATCTGTTCCGTTAATGATAATCCGGCCTGAGCTTGGGCGCTCAAGCAGGTTGATCAGACGGATGAGGGTGCTTTTACCGGCACCACTATAACCGATGATGCCAAAAATACTGCCGGTTGGAATCTGAAGATTAATCTGATTCAAGGCATGCAAGGTTTGACCCTTAAGCTCATACTGTTTTGAAATATCTTTAAATTCAATCATAGTGTCAAAAACTGCATCACGGATAAAAAAACAGGCAAGAAATCGTCCTTGCCTGTTCTAAAAGTCTATTATAGTACTATTTTGATTCAGTTAAATACGTCACAGGTTTGTTTACCGCAACTTTAGTACCACCAAAATGCTCATCAACATATGCTTTTACTGCTGGCGTATGATACAACGCACCCACTTTTTGCAGGACTGGATCATTTTGACGATCTGCTGCAACCGCTAATACGTTGACGTTCATTTTTGTGCTTTGATCAATCGGCTCATAGTAAATCGCATCTTTCAATACGTTTAAACCACCTTCCATTGCCAAGGTATTGCCCAGCACAATCGCATCAACTTCGTCTTTTACGCGTACTGCAGTCGCCATTTGAATGGGCTTAATCACGATTTGTTTTGCATTTTCGGTCACATCAGACGTTGTGCCTTTGACATTGTCGAAACCAGCTTTTAATTTAACCAGGCCTGCTGATTGTAAAAGTAATAATGCACGTGATTCGTTTGCGCCGTCGTTAGGAATAGCAATGGTTGCACCAGTTTTAAACTCGTTTAAAGATTTCACTTTGCTTGAGTAAATACCCATTGGCTCTAAATAAGTGGTAGATAGAGGTACAATTTTGGCTGTGTTGGCATCGTTGTAAGCCACCATATAGGCATAAGACTGGAATGCATTCACATCAATTTCTTTGTTGGCTACTGCCGTGTTCATTGACACATAGTCAGTAAAATTTTTCACATCAAGTTTGATACCGGCTGCTTTGGTTTCAGGCAGGGTCGCGATATAACGCCATACGTCTGCATCTGAACCGGTCGAAGCCATAGTTACAGTTTGAAGACCATTAGCATCTTTGCTTTGCGCTGCATCAGTGGCAGGCGCTTCTTGTTTACCACACCCAGTTAAAGTCAATACAGAGGCACTCAAGATAACGCCAAGTAACTTTTTCATGAAATTGTCCTAATTCTATTCTTGCCTAAAGTATAAGCATTTTTAAATCGTGTTAAATAAGAGTTTTATTACGATCTAAGTAGGTGGCTTGATCATTGCTGAGGAGGGCTTGAGATCGGAAGATGCAAGCGTGCAGCAACAGTTCTGGTGAACTTGATCAAGTCAGAGGCAGCCCAAATCTGATGTACTTGATCTATTTTGGAGAGAGAAAATAGATATTTTATAAGTACATGCCAAGGTTTATGTGCTCTGAAGTTGCGGATATCATAGCAATAAATCTATATTCGATATACTGGATAAAAAAGCCTTGCTTATCTCTTTAGTCGAATATAAAAAAAAGATCTTTTAAAGAAAATATTAATTAAAACAATATATTATTTATATTGAAAATATAGTTTTAATGGATGTGTTTAAATAGTGATCTTTATAAGATTTTGTAAGATAGAAATATAAAAAATGCATATAGATAAATATAAAAAAATATCTGATTTTTTGGGAAATGAAGAAAATTCGATCATTAACGAGATAAATCTTTCCTTTATATTAACTAAGCGAGTCAGTATCTGATCTTGGTTTCCTCAGGTCATGATACTGCAAGCTTGTTTTAACAAAAGGGAATATAGAGATAATCCGAACGCTGTTTTTCATAGAGTACGTGTCTACACAAGATATGATCGGCAGGTACAAGCGGATGATCAAACTCTCCCACTTTTTCTAAGCCAATGTTTTGCATGACACGTTCTGATGGCGTGTTAACGCATGCAGTAAAAGAAATGACTTTCTCGAGTCGTAGAGTTCTAAAAGCATATTTCAGTACCGCTTTGGCTCCTTCAGTGGCATAGCCTTGATTCCAGTATTGCGGTAGCAAGCGCCAGCCAATTTCAGGTGCATCGGCAATTTCAAATTCAGGTGGATGTACGTGTAAGCCAATAAATCCGATGAATTCGCCTGTCGCTTTGAGTTCTACGGCAAAGAGTCCCCATCCACGCGTTTTAATAGCAGTACGAATACGTTCAAGAAAAGCGGTTGCCTCAGTCGCATCGAGTTTTTTAGGGAAGTAGCGCATGACCTCATCATCTGCACACATTTGGATAAATGGGGTAGTGTCGGATTCTTGCCATTGGCGCAGGATCAGGCGAGGGGTGGTAATTGAAGCTGATGACATATACTTAGACCAAGATATAAGATGTTATCTATTAATCATCAAAATTTAATATAACATGGATGAAATTATGTTGGATGATCAACAGATTCAGAATCAAGAAACGCAAGTTTGTAGTAATCCTGCTTGGATGGTTCATCTAAAACCTTTTTCAGCAATCATTAGTGAACAACAACCTAGGATTAATTTTTCATTAGATCAGATCAATAACAATGATTATGAGGGAATGCAACTATCAAAAGTAATCGGAATTCTTTCTTTAGAAAGTGATGATAGTTTAGGTGCTTTAATTAGTTATAACGGAGCAATTGCAATCCCTCAAAGCGAAAATTTTCCAACACGCATTGATGGTATTACTAAATTAAATGAGATTTTGTGTTGCCTGTTATTAGGTGGGATCCATGCAGAGGTCTTGCATCCTCATGAGTTAGATGTAGGTACATTAGATCTCTTGCGAAAGTCATTATTGAAAATTTATCCGGTTTACCAATGCAGCTATTAAGTTGACGCGTAAACCAAATCTTTTCCGTCTATTTCGATAGCGTTCACTTAATATTCTAAATGTTTTCAATTGACTATTGATGTGTTCGATCACAACTCGTATTTTTCCAATCATTTTATTGTACTTTTTCTCAACATCAAATAAGGGTAAATTCTTCTTTTTCTTTATTGGCATCAATAATTTAAAGCCATCTTTCTCTAATCCATAGTAACCTAAATCGGTCATAACATATTCACAATGTTTGAATTTCTTAACCGTTTTTCTTGCCAGTTTAATGTCATGCTGACTGCCATTCGATATATCTAGCCCTATGATTTGTTTGCTCTTCGGATGATAGATCACTTGTACTTTTAGCGTATGTTTCTTCTTTTTACCACTGTAGAACTTACTCTGATTTTTTTTTCGGGCGTTCTATTGAACATTCTGTGGCATCAATAATGACCCAGTTAAAGTGTTCGTCTGCTGTGGTAATGCTTCGTTTTGGCAGAGTAAAACGTCTTGATTTCATTAATGCATCTTCAACTTTTTTAATGGTTCGATTCACATTGCTTTCAGCGATATGGTAATTTGCCGCCAATTCCAGTTGAGTGCTGTAGTTCCGTAAGTAATTGAGCGTTAATAACAACTGATCCTCTAAATCTAAAGTATGAGGACGACCTGATTTCTTTTTGAGTGATTCTGCTTTTTCTAAAACATCTACCATTTCGGTAAAAACTGGTCGAGGTACGCCAACCAGGCGTTTAAATTCAGAATCTGAAAAACGGTTTAATTTCTGATATCTCATGAAATCTATATTGAGGTGGTTTTTACTTTCGCAAGAGGTCTATTATATGAAAAGCGAAGTTTATTTTCTAATTTGCCATCGCTTCATAATCAATTAAGGTGCAATTGGGCATCTATATCTGAACGATATCTACCGTTGATGCATCCTAGAGTTTTACATTTTAATGATCTAAGACTCGCTTATAATGCTGGGCAGGAAATAATTAAGTCAATTCCATCTTTTACACCATTCTTTCTATTAAATGGTTATACATCTTTAATTAATCAAAACAATAATGATGCGCTTAATAATTTGTGGATTGTAGTTGAGCAAATTACAGAAATTTTATGGAAGAAAATTTATATTAAATGTAAGGATAGCTATCCAAGACAAGTAAGATGTTTACATACAACATGGGAAGAAGCTAAGTTTTTAAAAAATATAGCAACTAAGCATAAACTTTTAAGGTTAGCCAAAATTATCTCAAGACAAAATTATAAGATATTAGAGAGTGCTCGAAAATCTCGAAATAAACTAGTGCATAGTGGAAGACGTCCAGAATATGAAGTAATTTTTGAATTGTGGGGAATATTATCCGAGTTGCTTGAGCTAGCTACTTGTAGAAGAAATATAGGTCTTAGAAAAATAAAAGTCGGGAAAGAATTAAACTGGAGTAATCCACAAGATACTAATTTTGATGAATGGAAAGAATTAGTAGCTCAAATGAAATAAAAATTACTAATTAAAAACCCCGCACTTAGCGGGGTTTTTACTTAACCAAAATTTAGATTAAGCATTTTCACGCGCAATCGCACGGTAACCAATGTCTTTACGGTATTGAACGCCGTCGAATGTCACTTTTTTGCAAAGTTCTAAAGCTTTTGCTTGTGCTTCACCAATGGTATTACCCAGTGCAGTCACGCAAAGTACACGACCACCAGCAGTCACGATCTCACCATTTTCATTGGCTTTAGTACCTGCATGGAACACTTTCGCATCTGCCATTTCAGTGTCTAAACCTGAAATCACATCACCATTGCTAGACGTTTCAGGATAGCCACGTGACGCAAGTACGATACCGACAGTCTTGCGCTCATCCCATTCAGCTTCCGCAGGTAAGTTACCAGCAATACCAGCTTCAACCAAATCAACTAAAGATGATTTTAAACGCATCATGATTGGTTGAGTTTCAGGGTCACCAAAACGGCAGTTAAACTCGATCACTTTAGGTTGACCTTGTTCATCAATCATCAAGCCTGCGTATAAGAAACCTGTGTAAACATGACCATCTGCTTTCATGCCGTCAACAGTCGGACGCATCACTTCTTTCATGGTTTTTTCAAATACGTCAGCCGTCACAACAGGAGCAGGAGAGTAAGCACCCATACCGCCAGTGTTCGGACCTTGGTCGCCTTCAAAAATACGTTTATGGTCTTGAGAAGTTGCCATCGGCAAGATGTTGTCGCCATCAATCATACAAATGAAAGATGCTTCTTCACCCGCAAGGAATTCTTCGATCACAACGCGAGAACCTGCATCGCCAAACTTGTTACCTGCAAGCATGTCATCAATTGCTGCAAATGCTTCTTGATTGGTCATGGCAACGATTACGCCTTTACCTGCAGCAAGACCATCGGCTTTGATCACGATTGGCGCGCCATTTTTCTCTATAAATGCTTTAGCGGCATCTACTTCAGTAAACACGTCATAGAAAGCAGTTGGAATGTTGTGACGTTTTAAGAAGTGCTTGGCAAAAGCTTTAGAGCCTTCAAGCTGTGCAGCAAACTGCGTTGGACCCCAAATTTTTACACCAGCTGCACGGCAAGCATCAACCACACCATTCACAAGTGGTGCTTCAGGGCCGACAATGACAAGTTCAACTGCATTGCTTTTTGCAAAGTCGATAATCGCAGCATTGTCTAAAATATTTAAGGCAACATTTTCGCATTTATTTTCTGTTGCAGTACCTGCATTACCCGGTGCTACAAATACTTTTGCGACTTTATCATCTTGCGCGATTTTCCATGCAAGTGCATGTTCACGACCACCATTACCCAAAACTAAAATATTCATTAAAAAAAATCCTTCTGAAATAGAATCCCCCTAAATCCCCCTTTGATAAAAGGGGGACTCCCTTCGCTCTACTATGATATAGAAAACCCTCCTTTATTAAGGAGGGCTAGGGAGGATTTAAAATTAATTAGTGACGGAAGTGACGCATACCAGTGAACACCATTGCAATACCAGCTTCGTCAGCCGCAGCAATCGTTTCTTCATCACGCATAGAACCACCCGGTTGGATAATGCATTTGATACCCGCTTTCGCAGCGTTATCAATACCATCACGGAATGGGAAGAATGCGTCAGATGCCATTACCGCACCTTCAACTACTAAACCAGCATGTTCAGCTTTGATTGCAGCAATACGAGCTGAGTTTACACGGCTCATTTGGCCAGCGCCTACACCAATGGTTTGACGGTTTTTGGCATAAACAATCGCGTTAGACTTCACGTATTTCGCCACTTTCCAAGCGAAGATCATGTCGTCAATTTCTTGTTCAGTCGGCGCACGTTTGGTGACTACTTTAAGATCATCTTTCGTGATCATGCCCAAGTCTTGGTCTTGAACCAGTAAACCACCGTTTACGCGTTTGTAGTCAAGTTGCGATTGACGCGCATCGATTGCTGGAAGTTCGCCACATACAAGTACACGTACGTTTTTCTTCGCGCCTGTTACTTCAAGAACACCTTCAGCAATGCTCGGTGCAATGATTACTTCAACAAATTGACGGTCGACAATCGCTTGTGCAGTTGCAACGTCTAATTCACGGTTGAATGCAATGATGCCACCGAAAGCAGATTCAGGATCTGTTGCATACGCAAGATCATAAGCTGCTTGAATACCGTCTAGAGACACTGCAACGCCACATGGGTTGGCGTGTTTAACGATCACACAAGCAGGCTTCGTAAATGATTTCACACATTCAAGTGCTGCATCAGTGTCCGCAATGTTGTTATAAGAGAGTTCTTTACCTTGAAGCTGTTTCGCTGTTGAAACAGAAGCTTCAGTCGCTGTGTCTTCTACATAGAATGCAGCAGCTTGATGCGGGTTTTCACCGTAACGAAGGTCTTGAACTTTGTTCAATTGAGTATTGAAAGTACGTGCAAACTTGTCTGCCTGACCTTCTTCTTTACCTACGCGAGCGCCTAAGTAAGATGCGATCATGCCGTCATATTGTGCAGTATGTTCAAAGGCTTTCACCGCTAGGTCAAAACGAGTTGCATGAGATAAAGCACCCTCAGCTTTAAGCTCAGCTACAACGGTTGCATAGTCAGATGCATTTACGATGATACCTACAGATGCATGGTTTTTTGCCGCAGCACGAACCATGGTAGGACCACCGATGTCGATGTTTTCGATGGCATCAGCAAGTGAACAGTTTGGTTTTGCTACTGTTGCAGCAAATGGATAAAGGTTTACAACGACTAAATCAATAGCATCAATGTTGTGTTCAGCCATCACAGCTTCGTCTAGACCACGACGAGCCAGGATACCCCCATGAATTTTCGGATGTAGTGTTTTTACACGGCCGTCCATCATCTCTGGAAAACCTGTATGCTCCGAAACTTCAACTACAGCCACATTATTGTCTTTCAACAATTTGTAGGTACCACCTGTAGATAAAATTTCTACCCCTAGAGCAGCAAGTTCTTGTGCAAATTCAACAATACCAGTCTTGTCAGACACAGAGATTAAAGCGCGTTTAATAGTCATGATCTTCGTCACAGTTTTCAAGGAACAGAATAAAACAAAATCAGCAATTTACAGGTTAAAAAAAATGCCTGCGGAAGCCGCAAGCATTTTATCATTTATTCACTCATTAAACCGTGAGCTTTTAACTTTTTACGTAAAGTACCACGGTTGAGTCCGAGAATCTCGGCAGCACGTGTTTGGTTACCACGTGTATATTCTAGAACTACAGATAGAAGAGGTTTCTCCATTTCTGCTAGCACCATGTCGTATACCTGAGATGGTTGCTCGCCCTGCAGTTGTGCAAAATAGTGGCGAACTGCGCGATCTACGTGGATACGTAAAGCAACATCAGATTGTGCAGTAAAAATAGGAGATTTGCTATTCATGCGAATTAATCCGAAAAACAAATATCACTTGGGTAAAGTGATATATAAAAGTGGTCTAGAAATTGAAATGAACTCCATTTTAGATCCTAAAACGGAAGTTCTAAAACTTAGTCATTACATTGAGCCTGTAGCTTGACACATCTCTGCGATTTGGTCGAAAAATAAGCGTAACAATAGTTAAAGTTTTGTTACTGACCAAAATCAAAACAAAAAAATCTGCACGATACGCAATAAATTTTATAGCGCATTAGGCAAGACTGTATTTGTTGTGAAAAAGTCGCGAGGAGTTGCAGCACATAGCTTTCGTGGCGCGTATCATACCATTGTCTAAGCAAAAGTGAGCAAGAAAACTGCATTTTTTTTAACTTTTTTTAATTTTTTAATGCTTTCTCAGCAGATTAGGGGCGAATTATTTCCAAAGTATAGCGATCAAAGCTTTTACGATCGACTGGAAGCTTAAATTTGAATTTAAACGGGCTGTTTTTTGGGATGCGCTGAATATTGACCAGACTTTCAATCAGGTACTCTTCGGAGGACAGGTTATAAGTTGCAATCACTTCACCGCGATGTTCCAGATTGATTCTTAAAATCGGTAAGGCCAGGCTACGGTCATGAAAATTGATCAGCTCACCGCTAAACTCAGCTTCATTATTACCGGTTGCCTTGATTTTGACTTTATTGGCCTGAATTAGTGTGTAGTATTTTTCCAGATTGGAACAATTAAACACTTCACAGGCACTGTTAAAAGCCAGACTCATGACGTGACTGTTTTTGATGTATTGCGGATTGAACCAGAAAAATTGAAATAGCAGCAGGCTGAATAGTGACAGATTGAGTAAACTCCAGCCTAGATAGTACATTGGCCCGCGTTTAGTCTGCTTTTCTGCCTGATCTTCCCAGTTCATGCTCGGCAGAACTGAAATCGGCTCGGTACTGAAATAATTCAGGTTATTTAAATAGGTTTCCAGATCAATATTGGAATGTTCAACTTTTTGGTCAAAAATCTGTAGCAGGCTATGACGATGCTGCTGATCCGTGTGATAAACACCTGAGTTATTTTGAGCATCAGTTTTGATGAATTCGCTGGAGTTCGACTGAGCCTGAGACATTGAGACGGTGACCGAATTCCGGGTTTCGGTCACCAAATGCGATAAGGCATTAAATGAGGTGGTACATTTGGGACAGCAAACCATACCCTGCGCAACGGTGAGTTGAGCAACTGTGACCTTATAGGTGGTGGAACAGGTAGGGCAATGGGTTCTTTTGTCACTCATGGATTATTTATAGGCTCATTCGTTCTTATGGCGTTTACCCGAGATACGGCACCAGTGCTCATCTCGTTTTTCTACCTCTAATATATCAAAATAATTTGAGTAAATGCTAGTAACATCAGCAACTTGCTCTTCGATAACTCCAGCAAGTGCGAACTGTCCCTCAGATTTAATTAAAGTTGCGAACTCAGGAGCCAGCATCATCAGTGGTGCTGCCAGAATATTGGCAACAAATACGTCAGCTTTGGTATTACCGAGCTCATCTCTAAATTCTTCTGGCAATCCGACATAGAGTTTGTCCAGTACGCCATTCAGTTCAGCATTTTGCTGAGTCGCCAGTACAGCTTGTGGATCGATATCAGTGGCATATGCTTTTTTCGCACCTAATAGCAGTGCAGCTACCGCGAGAATGCCTGAACCACAGCCATAATCGATAACAATTTTATCTTTCACATCAATCTTGCCCAGCCATTGTAAGCACAGGAAAGTTGAAGCGTGGTTGCCTGTTCCGAAAGCCAGACCTGGATCAAGCTTGATATTTACCGCATCGGCATCAGGTGCTTCCATCCACTCCGGTACGATCCAGTATTTATCAGCAATCTGAATTGGCTCATAGGCATCCATCCAGGTGCGTTCCCAAGCCTGATCTTCAATCAGTTCATGACGGATCGGAGCATCTGGCATTTGTGCACGAATAAAGGTTTCTAGTGCGGCAACATCGATTTCTTCGCCTTCTTCCTGCGCATAAATACCGGTCACAATCACTTTATTCCAGAGTGGTGTTTCACCTGGAAGTGGTTCCAGCAAATCCTGGTTTTCAGCATCATCCAGAGTCACACTCACTGCGCCTAGCGAGCTGAGTAATGTCTCAGTAAAATCAACCTGAGCCTGTTCAACCGTAATATGAATTTGTAACCACTTCACAGAAATAACCTTTATACATTTTTCAAAAAGCTATTGTAACGGAAGTTCAGACTCAACGCTGCTATCTTCTTGATCCATTCCCAAAATAAAAAGGATGCCTGAGGCATCCTTTGAACAGTTCCAGAGCTTATCTAATCCAGATTCGTTAAAGGTGTTTGCGCCGGGAGTGGTGCAAGCCGATTCAATAGACTGCCAAAAATTGCAGCAAAGATATACATAAAGATAGAATAAACCGCGGCTGGGATCGCCACAGCAGCACTGCCAATCACGGTCAGGGCAATGGTCATGGCGAGGGTGCTGTTATGAATGCCAATTTCAAATGCACTGGCACGGGCTTGAGCGCTATTAATATTCAGTAGTCGCGGAATCAGATAACCAATACTCAGGCTCAGGATGCAGAACAAGGCAGTCGCCAGACCCACCTGGGTCAAGTATTCACCGATATTGCTGCGCTCTTTGATGAGTGTGGCAATAATAATCAGCACCAAAAAGCCAATCGAAAAAATCCGCAGCGGCCGATTCAGTTTTGCTGTCACGCCTGGTGCATAGCGCCGAATCAACATGCCAATTCCCACCGGAATCAGGATGATCGCAAAGACTTGCAGAATCTTGCCGAATTGCAGGCCAACTTGCTGGCTATCCTGCATAAAATGCATGATCGAAAAATTAATAATTAAAGGTAAGGTAATCGCTGCGATGACTGAGTTGATAGCAGTCAAAGTGATATTGAGGGCTAAGTCACCTTTAAACAGATAGCTAAACAGGTTGGCTGTTGCACCCCCGGGCGAAGCCGCCAAGAGCATCAACCCGACTGAGAGTAATGGGGTTAAAGCGAATAGCTTGCAGAGTAAAAAGGCAATGCCAACCAGAATAACCAGTTGGCAGAACAATGCTATAAATACGGCTTTGGGGTGACGAGTGACACGGCTAAAGTCCCGAGGCGTCAGTTCAAGGCCCAGTCCCATCATGATGATTGCAAGTGCCAGCGGCAGTAATATCGTTATAAGGCCAGAATCCATCTGTATGCTCCTTGTCGAAAATTGTTTTAATACTTCTGATTTTCTTTAGAAAAGCATACAGCCTTATAGCAGAATCAGCCAAATAAATTACAAATCTGATAAACGACTTTTATTGCTATACACCACTTGCTGGCGACTAATCAGCACACCGAAAATAGTGGCGAAACTGTACATGAAAATTGTATAAATGCCTGCAGGAATAGCCATCGTGACATTATTTAAGACCGATATCGCAATCGTCAGCGCAATGGCAGTGTTATGAATGCCAATTTCAAAGGTACAGGCGCGTGCCATTTTCTCTGGGATACCCATGAGTAAAGGAATGCAATAGCCAATAAACAGGCTGGAAAAACATAAAATCGCAGTTGCTGCACCAATATTGGCAAAGTATTCGACCAAATTCGAACGTTCTCTGAAAATGGCGAATATCAATAGGATGGTTAGAAAACCGATAGAGAGTAAGCGCATGGGCCTGCTGACAGTAATTGACAGGTTTGGAAATTTGGCCCGAAGCAGCATACCCATGATCACGGGAATCAAGGTAATTAAAAAGACCTGCATAATCTTTTCAACTGGAAAAGTCACGTTTGAGTCATGACTCATAAAGTAGTGTAAGGACAGATTGATAATAAAGGGCAGGGTAAAAATAGAGATGATGGTATTAATGGCGGTTAGAGTAATATTCAGTGCCACATCACCTTTATATATGTAGCTAAATAGGTTCGCGGTTGGGCCACCAGGTGAGGCGGCTAGCAACATCAGACCTACAGCAAGCAAAGCGGGCAAGTCCAAAATCAGACAAATAAAAAAAGCAACGCTGGGTAATAGGACTAACTGCGCAAATAAAGTAATAAAAATGACTTTAGGATAGCGACTTAAGCGCAGGAAATCTTTGATAGTGAGTTCTAGCCCCAGCCCCATCATCATAATTGCCAATGTAATTGGCAAAAAAACGCTAAAAAACCCCGAATCCATGAATTTGCCTTTTTATTATGCATTTATAGGTATATTTCCAGTTTAGCCTAGATGAATAAATAAGCAATAAAAAACGGGCAAAATGCAATCACTTTGCCCGTCAAAGCTTTTACTTGAAATCTAAACTATTTAGATATATATCGGCTACATACCTGGCTGGCCTTGCATTGGTGAATCAGGCTGTGCTGGCTGGTTCATCTGATGCTGCATAGGCTGGTTTTGCATATGTGGCTGCATCGGTTGGCTTTGCATCTGAGATTGTCCCTGAGGGCGTGGTGGCATAAAGCCTAATGCACATTTACCTTTGACTTCGGCACCATTGATGGTGGCAGTAGTCGCACCACTGTTGCCGCTACAGGTACTCATGAGTTCGGCTTCATCGCCTTTGATTGAAGCATTTTTGGATGAAGCGAAAAACTGCGGCTCACAGGTACCATTCCAGATAATGCCACGATAGGCAAAACTGACTTGTGCACCTTGGGATTTGCCTTTACAAACCTGTTGGTACTTTTGTGCATTATAAATGGTTTCGACCTTATCATTCGCTGATGCAGCAAATGGCGCAAAACATAAACCACATAGAACGGTTGAGAGGAAAATATTCTTATTCATCTTTTATACCTTTGTTTGTAATGTAACCAACATATAGATTAAAAAATGCGCGAGATTAAACAATGCAAATCGAGTAAATTTCTCAGCTTATATGTTTAATTTATATAGTTCCTCTGCAAAGTTAAATTACAGTGCTTTATTGTTATGCGAGTTAAGTGCGATTTATCTCAGGATAAATTCAACTGAATTTGTCTACTTTAGAGTGAAATTTGCTATAATGCTCAGCTATTCTTTTTTATCTCTCAATTACCACTATGCATTATCCTAAAGTATACGATGTCATTGTTATCGGTGGCGGTCACGCCGGTACGGAAGCGGCTCTGGCTGCAGCGCGTATGGGTCGACAGACTTTACTCTTAACTCATAACATTGAGACTTTAGGGCAGATGAGTTGTAACCCGGCCATCGGTGGTATTGGTAAATCGCATTTGGTGCGTGAAATTGATGCCTTGGGCGGTGCGATGGCACTGGCTGCCGATAAAGGCGGTATTCAATTCCGTATTTTGAACTCGCGTAAAGGTGCTGCAGTACGTGCAACACGTGCGCAGGCGGACCGTGTACGTTATAAAGCGGCTATTCGCGAAACATTAGAAAACCAAGCAAACCTTGATATTTTTCAGCAAGCCGCAGATGACCTGATTGTTGAAGGCGATACTGTAAAAGGTGTGGTTACCCAAATGGGTATCCATTTTGATGCTAAAACTGTGGTGCTGACAGCAGGTACTTTCCTCGGTGGTGTCATCCACGTCGGTCTGGAGAAATCTAGCGGTGGTCGTGCGGGTGATCCGCCGTCAATTTCCTTGGCACATCGTTTGCGTGAACTTCAACTTCCAGTGGGTCGTTTAAAAACAGGTACACCACCGCGTATTGATGCACGTTCAGTCGATTTCTCTGTGATGACGCCACAGCCGGGTGATTTCCCGTCTCCAACCATGTCATTCATGGGCGATGCATCAATGCATCCTGAGCAGGTAAATTGCTATATCACGCATACTAATGAACGCACACATGAAATCATTCGTGGCGGTTTAGACCGTTCACCAATGTACACTGGTGTGATCGAAGGTGTGGGTCCACGTTACTGCCCATCGATTGAAGATAAAATTCACCGTTTTGCCGATAAAGATTCTCACCAAGTCTTTCTGGAGCCTGAAGGCCTGGATACACATGAGCTTTATCCAAATGGTATTTCGACTTCTTTACCGTTCGACGTTCAGTTTGAACTGGTTCGCTCGATCCGTGGTATGGAAAATGCGCACATTCTCCGTCCGGGCTATGCCATTGAATACGATTATTTCAACCCACAAGCGTTGAAATTTACCCTTGAAACCAAAGCAATTAATAACTTGTATTTCGCCGGTCAAATCAACGGCACAACCGGTTATGAAGAAGCGGGTGCGCAGGGTTTGCTTGCAGGCTTGAACGCTGCACGCCGTGCTTGGGATCAGGAGCAATGGACGCCAAAACGTGATGAAGCGTACATGGGCGTACTGGTTGATGACCTGATCACACTCGGTACCAAAGAACCGTACCGCATGTTTACCTCACGTGCCGAATACCGTTTGATGCTGCGTGAAGATAACGCAGATCAGCGTTTAACAGCAATTGGTCGTGAAATGGGTCTAGTGGATGATGCACGTTGGGCAGTGTACTGTGAGAAAATGGAAGCAGTAGAAAAAGAAACGGGTCGTTTACAACACCTGTGGGCTGCACCAAACAATCCAATGGGCAAGAAATTCGTTGAGATGACCGGTGCAGACCTGTCTAAAGAATGTTCGGCGATCGATTTGTTGAAACGTCCAAACATTTCATTTGCTCAAATTGCAGAGTTAACCAATTCTGAAGTATCACCATTTGTCGGTGAGCAAATTGAAATTGCAGTGAAATATGCGGGTTATATTAATCGTCAGCATGAAGATGTCGCACAAATGAAACGTCTTGAAGAAACCCGTATTCCTGCGGATTTCGATTATGACATCGTGTCAGGTCTGTCCCGTGAAATTACCCTGAAACTGAAAGATGTTCGTCCTGAAACATTGGCGCAAGCCAGTCGTATTCCAGGTGTAACCCCTGCAGCAGTTCAACTGGTGATGATTACAATTCGTAAGAATGCACAAGCAAAGAAATCTGCTTAAGATTTTGCGCTAAAAAAGCCCGCATTAAGCGGGCTTTTTATCGGCTTGTAGTTTTGTATAAGTTTTGACTATCGTTGAATTAAAAATAACTACTATTAAATTAAGTTATTGATAAATATATATAATAAATATTGTTAAGATGTATTAAGTCTATAAATACAATCTTTTAGGTCTAATTTAGATGATATTTACACATGCTGATGTGCTTAAACCCGACTATTGTCGTGCTATTTCTCTATCAAGATTAGGTTAAGAATAATGCAACGGATCGTCAGACTATCAAACGGTTTGTGAATTATTGATGGAGATCAGTCATGGCACAGTCATACAGCGAAAAAGCCCAAAAAATATTAACGATATTCTTATGTTTCTGGGTCGCATTTTTTGAAGGTTTTGACCTTCAAGCTCCCGGGATTGCGGCGAAAGGAATTGCAGCAAGCTTTGGTTTAGATCAAATCCAAATGGGCTATGTATTTAGTCTGGGTGTCTTTGGAATGCTGTTTGGCGCATTCTTTGGCGGACGTATTGCAGATTATCTAGGACAAAAGAAAGTCCTAATGCTTTCTGTGACTATTTTTGGTCTGTTCATGTCGTTGACTGCAATTGCGCCAAGCATCGAAGTTTTATATGCAGCGCGTTTCTTTACTGGTTTGGGTTTAGGTGCGGCAATGCCAACCATGATTTCAGTCGTCGGTGATGAAGCAACGGAAGCCAACCGTGGCAAGCTAAATAGTCTGATGTATTGTGGTTTGCCGGTAGGGGCGATCTTTGTTGCCGGTCTGGCCATGTTGCTTCCGGAGATTCAATGGCAAACCTTGTTCCTGATTGGGGGATTAACGCCTTTAGCACTGATTCCATTGATGGCATTTATTCTTAAAGATAAGCCTAAAGTGAATGCGGGAAGTACCGGTTTCTGGCGAAGCTGTGCCGGGAATGGCTGAGGTGTTGTTCAAGCAGCAACAGTATAAAAATACAGTGCCTCTTTGGGTTGGTTTCTTTTTTACCTTGATGATCAATTATATTTTGATCAGCTGGTTACCTAACTTGCTTATGGAACAAGGTTTGCAGAAACAACAGGCATTTCTGGTGATGTTGGTGTTCCAGGTGGGCGCGGTTATTGGAACCCTGAGCCTAGGTTATTTACTGGATCGTTTAAAGCTTTGGCAAATGGCGACCATCATTTATAGTGGCTTGTTTGTTGCCTTGGTATTGTTATTCACCACAACTTCTATTCCGTTATTAATTTTGGCGGGAGTCATGGGTGGCATTTTCTCTACGGGTGGTCAATCTATTCTATATGGGATCTCACCGATTTTTTACTCAGGCGCAGGCAAAGTGACAGGCGTGGGCAGTGCGATCTCTTTAGGGCGTTTAGGGGCGATGACTGGACCATTATTAACTGGAAAAATTCTGGCATTAGGTTTGGGCACCACAGGTATTCTTGTGGCAAGTTTACCAGCAGTGGTCGTATCGGCAGTAGCCGTCACTGCACTATCACGTTATAAGGCTGCTCATAAGTAATTAATCATTGAGATCTATCAAGACAAAAAGGGAATCTGAAAATTCCCTTTTTTATCGTCGAGACTTTTAATTGAATAAAGTCAGTCCATAAAATTTGCTAAAATATACGAATAGCAAACAGATTGATTTTTATATGGCTTATCAACTTATTCCACTCTCGATTCAGGCCACTGATAATATTGCCTGTCCACATTGTCAGCACAACGTGATTGATTGGGCAGAAGAGCAATATGTGCAACCTTGTGAGCATACCCTGTTTATTGCCATGGATATCGGCTTTGAATATATGACCGATGAATTCGAGCACAGCATGCCGCGTTCTGTAGATGATCTGCATGCCAATGATGATCAGGTGAATATGCTGGATGAAATCACCCAGGCGACTTATCCAGATTATCTGATCTATAAGTCTGATCTGGGCATAGATGGGTATTTCCGCTATGTGGGTTTTACTGCATAAATTATCATTAATAAAAAAGCGCCAATCGGCGCTTTTTTATATGGAAAAATTAACTTTCTATTTCTTCTTCGATTTCATCATCCGTGGTATCCATGCCCAGTTCTTTAAGCTTGCGCGTTAAAGTATTGCGACCCCAACCTAAAAGTTCTGCGGCATGACGTTTACGGCCACGGGTTTGTTGCAAGGCTGCATTAATCAAGGTGCGTTCAAACATCGGCGTTGCAACATCCAGAAGTTTCATCTCGCCGTTTTTGAGTTTCTGCATCGCCCATTGACCCAGCAATTCATCCCAGTGATGCGGTGCGATCTGGTTCAGCGTTGGAATTGGCGCGCCCGGATCCTGCTGATGAATTGGAATCTGTTTCAGCTCAGGTGGCAAGTCTTCAGGATAGACTTCACGACCTGTGATCATGACAGTCAGCCAGCGACAGGTGTTCTCAAGTTGACGCACGTTACCTTGCCACGGCAATTTCTGCATATATTCCTGGGTTTCAGGACGCAGAATCTTTGGATTGACCCCAAGTTCCTTCCCGGCACGTGCCAGAAAATGCTGCGCCAACATCGGAATATCTTCACTGCGATGTGCCAGTTTTGGAATATGAATACGAATTACATTCAGGCGGTGATACAAGTCTTCCCGGAAACGACCATCATGGACCAGTTTTTCCAGATCCTGATGTGTCGCTGCCACGATACGCACATCGACCTTAACCGGAATATGACCGCCAACACGATAAAACTCTCCATCAGCTAGGACACGCAGTAAACGGGTCTGGGTCTCAAATGGCATATCGCCAATTTCATCTAAAAACAGCGTGCCGCCATTGGCCTGTTCAAAACGACCCTGACGTTGGGTGTTAGCACCGGTAAATGCACCTTTCTCATGGCCGAACAGTTCAGTTTCGATCAGGTCTTTTGGAATCGCCGCCATATTGAGGGCAATAAAAGGTTTTGAACTGCGTGGTGAATGACGATGCAGGGCATGAGCTACCAGTTCTTTACCTGTACCAGACTCACCATTAATCAACACGGTAATATGCGATTGTGATAAACGGCCAATGGCACGAAACACTTCCTGCATGGCAGGCGATTCACCAATAATCTCGGTAGATTGAATTGGTGGGGCGGCTTTTGCTGATTCTTGTTGCTGTAGCTTGGTGATATGTAAAATCGCACGATTTACCAGCGCCAGTGCTTCATCAATATCAAAAGGCTTAGGTAAATATTCAAAAGCACCGGTTTGATAACTGGATACAGCCGACTCTAAGTCTGAATGCGCCGTCATAATAATCACAGGCAAGTCAGGATAATTGTGTTTAACCTTGCCCAGGAAGGTAAGACCATCAATTCCTGGCATACGGATATCGGTCAAAATCACATCGGGTGCTTCCAGACTCAGTTGATCCAGTGCAGATTGTGCTTCTTCAAAACTGGTAACGTCCAGACCTTCCTCTTTAAACGTCTTTTCCAGTACCCAGCGCATGGCGCGATCGTCATCAATCACCCATATTTTATTTCGCGACATGATTTGACTCCCAAGGTAAATATAAGCTAAAGACGGTTTTTCCAGCTACCGACTGACACTCGATCATGCCGTTGTGCTGATGAATAATATTTTGAGCAATACTGAGGCCCAGTCCGGTCCCTTTGGCACGGCTGGTGACCAGCGGATAAAACACCGATTCGATAATCTCTTCCGGCACACCTGGGCCATTGTCTTCAATATCAATCCGTACCACAGAGCGGTGAATCACCCCGTTAATAGTAAAAAGACGCTGGATCCGGGTTCTTAAAATCAGTTCCGGTTGATGTTCGACAAAGAATTCCTTGTTTTCGGTCATGGCCTGTACGGCATTGGCGCAAATATTCAAAATGACCTGAATCAATTGGTCACGGTCTGCCAGAACTTCCGGTAAGGACAAGTCGTAATCCCGGATAATCTTGATTTTCTTTTTGGTCTGGTTGGCAATCAGTGAACGTACACGTTCCAAGGGTTCATGGACATTGACCAGTTCATAGCTCGGAAGCTGGCGTGAGCCGAGCATGGTATCGGCCAGATTTCTCAGTCGATCCACTTCGCTAATGATAATGTCGGTAAATTCTTTGTATTGTGGATCATTCAAACTACGTGCCAGTAATTGAGTCGCGCCACGAATGCCACCGAGTGGATTTTTGATTTCATGCGCGACACCGCGAATCAGCTGACGCGCTACCTGATGCTGTTGCAGCAGATTTTCTTCGCGTGAAATTTTTAACATGCGATCGCGAGGATTGAGTTCGATGAGCAGTAGCGGATGATAAGGTTTACCCAGATTTAGCTGAGAAACAGTGTAGTCGACATGAATGTCTTTAAAGTTGACCAGAATAGTGGCTTCGCGGCGTGTATAAGGTTGTCCCGTAGTTAAAGTATTATTCAGGGCTTCTTCGGTATTGAACTCATCTGTCGGGTTTTGCAAAATATTGAGCACAGATGTGCCGCTCGCGCGGAATAAGCTCACATCAAATAAGGCTTCACAGGCAGAATTCAGATAATAAATATTAAGATCGCGGTCTATCAATAAGATACACGTGGTCATATTGTCCACTAAAGCACGATAGTCGATCGGAATAATTTGATCCATTCGCGGGTTTGTTCCTGTATTAAAATGGCGCAATGGCATCTTCATAAAGCAATTTAATCAATTTTAAGTTCTGATTTGATGCAAGATGCACGCCAACTTTTATGACGAGAGATTATTTATTGCGATGAAATGCAGAAATGTGACAGAGCAACACAATTCATCTTAGATATAGCGGATTAAATTGAAGCTGTAAATCTAAAATGATTCATTTTGGTGCATGAGTGGGTATGTTGAATATTTTATGGCAATATTTTAGTGCATGATGCAAAGAGTCAGGTTTTCAACTATTTTTATGATGCGAAAAGACATACAATACGCGCATTCTAGTAGAGCGAAAATTCATGAAGTCCCCCAAAGTCGGTTTTGTATCTTTAGGTTGTCCTAAGGCATTGGTAGATTCTGAACGTATTTTAACCCAGTTAAAGACTGAAGGTTATGACGTCGCTTCGGATTATGACGGTGCTGATTTAGTTGTAGTAAATACCTGTGGTTTCATTGAATCCGCAGTGCAAGAATCGCTAGATGCGATTGGTGAGGCGATGAGCGCGAATGGTCGCGTGATCGTAACAGGTTGTCTAGGTAAAGACGAAGACAAGATTCGCCAAATGCATCCCAATGTCCTGAAAGTGACAGGTGCAGCGGCATATAAAGAAGTTATGGATGCGGTTCATCAATACGTACCTGAGCCGCCAAAACACAATCCATTTATTGATCTGGTTCCAGAGCAAGGCATCCGCCTGACGCCAAAACACTATGCTTATCTGAAAATATCTGAAGGCTGCAACCATCGTTGTACCTTCTGTATTATTCCAAGCATGCGTGGCGATCTGGTTTCACGTCCAGTCGGTTCTGTGCTTGATGAAGCTGCAGCGCTGAAACGTGCCGGTGTAAAAGAAGTACTCGTCATCTCCCAGGATACTTCTGCTTATGGCCTGGACACGAAATACAAGCTGGATTTCTGGAATGGCCAGCCGGTTAAAACCAAATTCTATGACATGTGTGAAGCATTAGGTCAGTTGGGAATCTGGGTGCGTTTGCACTATGTTTACCCGTATCCGCATGTGGATGCTGTGATTGACCTGATGGCACAAGGTAAAATCCTGCCTTATCTGGATATTCCATTCCAGCACGCGAGTCCAAAAATTCTCAAACTGATGAAACGCCCTGCGCACAGTGAAAATACACTGGAGCGTTTGAAAATCTGGCGCGAGAAATGTCCTGATCTGGTGTTGCGTTCAACATTTGTGGTGGGCTTCCCGGGTGAAACTGAAGAAGACTTCCAGATGTTACTGGACTGGCTGAAAGAAGCCCAGCTGGATCGTGTGGGATGTTTTACCTATTCGCCAGTTGAAGGTGCGACAGCAAATGATTTGCCAGATCACGTTCCTGAAGAAATTAAACAAGAGCGTTATGAGCGTTTCATGCAGGTTCAGCAAGAAATCTCGGCAGCCAAACTCCAAAAACGTATCGGTCAGACCATGACTGTGCTGGTAGATGACCTGGAAGATGAATTCCCGGTAGCGGTTGCGCGTTCTTATGCAGATGCACCTGAAATTGATGGTAATGTTTTTGTTGAAGATATCGATAAAAGCGTCATCAAGGCGGGGGATTTACTTGAAGTCGAAATTACTGATGCAGATGAATACGATCTGTATGCAAAACTCATTTCAGTCAAGTCTGCTTAAGATTTTGAATTAAAAAAATTTAAATTGAATACTTTGGAGTTTGATGATGTTGGATTCTAAAAAGCCACGCTTTGGTCGCATCCTGTTAAAGCTTTCTGGTGAGGCGCTGGCAGGCAATAAAGACATGGGGATCGATGCACAAGTGCTCGATCAGATGTCACTTTCTATTGCGCACCTCGTGGGTTTAGGCGTACAAGTAGGTATTGTTGTGGGTGGTGGTAACCTGTATCGCGGTAGCCAGCTACAAAAAGATGGTCTGGTTGGCCGTGTAACTGGCGACCAGATGGGTATGCTGGCAACAGTCATGAACGGTTTGGCACTTCGCGACGCTTTGGTGCGCCGTAATATTAAAACCCGTTTAATGTCTGCATTGCCGATTGGTGCTGTAGTTGAGTCTTACTCAAGCCGTGATGCGATCCGTTACCTGACTCAGGGTGAAGTGTGTGTATTCGTGGCAGGTACAGGTAATCCGTTCTTTACGACAGATACTGCTGCTTGTTTACGTGGTATCGAAATCGAATCAGACTTGATTTTGAAAGCGACCAAAGTTGATGGCGTATATAACAAAGATCCAAGCAAATATGATGATGCGGTTAAATATGACACATTGACTTTTGACCAGGTTCTGGACGAAAAGCTGGGTGTAATGGACTTAACTGCAATCTGTTTATGTCGTGATCACAACGTGCCGCTACAAGTATTCGATATGAATAAATCTGGCGCATTGCTTTCCGTTGTGATGGGTGAAAAAGAAGGGACTCACGTTACCAATTAATGACGTGAGCACCAAAGCACTTTATACTACACGCTAATTTAGTAATAACCTCTTTTCAAGAATTAAGTAAGGAAGATCATATGATTAACGATCTTAAAAAAGACAGCGAAGACCGTATGAACAAAACTCTAGAATCTCTAGAGCATGGTTTTGCAAAAGTTCGTACCGGTCGTGCGCATCCATCAATTTTAAATAACGTGATGGTTTCTTACTATGGTTCAGACGTTCCATTGAACCAGGTGGCAAACGTAGGTGTTGAAGATTCACGTACTTTGTTAATCCAGCCTTTCGAACGTTCAATGGTTTCTGCAATTGATAAAGCGATTCGTGAATCTGACTTGGGTCTGAACCCAATTACAGCAGATGCGATTCGTGTACCGATGGCGGCGTTGACTGAAGAAACGCGTCGTGACATGCAAAAAGTTGCGCGTAATGAAGCAGAAAATGCCAAAGTAGCGATCCGTAACATCCGTCGTGATGTATTGGGCGATATCAAGGCTTTGTTGAAAGAAAAAGAAATTTCTGAAGACGAAGAGCGTCGTGCTGCTGACGAAATCCAGAAAATTACTGACAAATTTGTTGCTGAAGTTGACAAGCGCTTGGCTGCGAAAGAAGCTGAATTGATGAAGGTCTAATTCATCGATGACCGTTGCTGAAGAAAATCCCCGTCTTCCGAAACATGTTGCCATCATCATGGATGGCAACAATCGTTTTGCCAAAAAAAATCAGATGCAGAAAGGTGATGGACACCGTGAAGGAAAAACGGTTCTGGATCCGATTGTTGAACACTGTAAAAAAAGAAATATCCAGGCTTTAACTGTATTTGCCTTTTCCAGTGAAAACTGGAATCGTCCACAGTTTGAAGTTGAATTGCTCATGAAATTGCTGGTTGACACCATTCATGAACAATTACCCCGCATGGAAAAATTCAATATTGCCTTACGCTTTATCGGTGATCGCAGCCGTTTGTCCCCAGAATTACAGGGGCTTATGTTGCATGCCGAAGAAAGGACTGCTAATTTCAATAGTATGACACTCACTATTGCAATCAGTTATGGTGGTATGTGGGATATGGCACAAGCTGCACAGCGAATTGCCAGCGATGTTTTAACAAATAAATTAGATCTTGATGCAATTAATACTGATGTATTTGGTCAATATGTCAGCCTTGGTGATTTACCTGCAGTTGATCTGCTGATTCGTACGGGTGGGGACTTCCGTCTGTCGAATTTCCTGTTGTGGCAGGCAGCCTATGCAGAGCTGTATTTCACTGAGACGCTATGGCCAGAATTTACCGTTGAAGAACTTGATGATGCACTTGCCGTATTTGGCGGGCGTGAACGTCGTTTTGGTAAAACATCAGAACAGATTCATCAGGAAAAACTTGAGAATTAATACATGTTTGAGCGGATTATAACCGCATTGGTGTTGGTAGCAGTTGTACTGAGCTGTATGTTTGCTACTGAATCACATTATCCAATGTTTGTATTGATGGTTCTTGCTGCTGGGGTGGCCGGTTATGAGTGGTTCAAACTCATGCCGCGAAAATTTAAATATGTCATCAAACCTGTTGCTTGGGGATATGGAGTGCTCACTGCAGCACTTTCAGCTTTGGCATTGTATTTTGCCGAAGTTGCCTTATTGTTATGGGTGGCTTCTATAATTACTTGGTTGCTCAGCATTTACTGGGTTAAAACCTATCCTGAATATGATGGCTGGTACAACGCCAGCCTGCACGGAATCGGCGTAGTTCTGATCTCTGCTGCGGTTACTGCAATTTTCTCTGTCTGGCAAAGTTCACCGTGGTGGCTGATGTACCTGTTTTTACTGGTATGGGGCGCAGATAGTGGTGCGTATTTTGTGGGTCGTAAATTTGGCAAGAAAAAGTTGGCGCCGAATGTTAGTCCTAATAAATCTGTGGAAGGGCTGTATGGTGGTATTGTTACTTCAATGCTGATTGTAACGGCAGTTGCCTTACTTTATCTGGATATGACCTGGCCAGAACTGATTTTATTCCTGATTCTCTCTGTGGTTACAGTATTTAGTTCGGTACTGGGTGACCTGTTTGAATCCATGATCAAACGTCGTGCCGGTATTAAGGATTCAGGTCGAATTTTGCCAGGACATGGCGGAGTACTGGATCGTATTGATTCTTTGCTTGCTGCAGCTCCAATCTTTGCAGCAGGTATGGCTGTTTTAAAACTTATTGGTGTAGATTTATAAATGTCACAAGCAGTTTGTATACTGGGTGCTACAGGTTCCATTGGTCAAAGTACTTTAAAAATCTTGCAGCGACATCCTGAAGCATACTCGGTTTTTGCTGTGACCGCGCAAAGTCGTATCGAGGAGCTGGTTGAAATTTGCCGGCAATACCGTCCTAAAGTGGCGGTGGTGCCGGCTGAAAAAGTAGATGAACTCTCAAAACGACTCCAGCAACATCATTTGGCTAATATTGAAATTCTGCAAGATGAAGCCGGTTTAATTGCTGTGGCTGAACACGCTGATGTTGATATTGTGATGGCAGCAATCGTTGGGGCTGCAGGATTATTGCCGACATTGGCTGCTGTGAAAGCGGGTAAACGCGTACTGTTGGCCAATAAAGAAGCTTTGGTGATGTCGGGTGACATCATGATGCAGGCAGCGCGCGATCATGGGGCATTACTGCTTCCCGTTGACTCTGAACATAACGCGATTTTCCAATGTCTGCCACAGCATTATTTTGAGGCAGAGCGTCATGGCAAGCCCAAACTGGGTGTATCCCAGATTCTGCTGACCGCGTCGGGTGGGCCGTTTCTGAACCATAGCATGCAGCAACTTGAAGAGGTCACACCTGCCCAAGCTTGCAAGCATCCTAACTGGTCCATGGGTCAAAAAATTTCAGTCGATTCTGCTACCTTGATGAATAAAGGTTTAGAATTGATCGAAGCCTGCCATTTGTTTGCAGTTCAAGAACAATTTGTTACAGTTGTTGTGCATCCACAGAGTATTATTCACTCCATGGTTCAATACGTTGATGGTTCGACTTTGGCACAAATGGGTAATCCAGATATGGGCACGCCTATTGCACATGCTTTGGCATGGCCTGAGCGTATTAGTACGCATGTGGCGCCACTGGATCTGTTTATGCATTCACAACTTAATTTTCAAGAACCGGATATGCTCCGTTTCCCTGCATTAAAACTGGCCCGTCAGGCCATGCAGAGTGGCGGAATTGCACCTACGATTTTAAATGCGGCCAATGAAATTGCAGTTGCTGCATTTTTAAATCAACAGATCAGATTTACCCAAATTCCTCAGGTAGTTGAGCATGTCCTAAATCAGATGGACAATCAACCTGCACATGATCTGGACGCTATCTTGCAAGCAGATCAAATGGCACGAGGTGTATCACAGCAATACGTTGTGAGTAAAGGAAGTTAAGATATGAATGCCTTGTTTATGATTGCCGCAGCAATTCTCTTACTCGGTCCCTTAATTGCGATTCACGAGTTCGGTCACTATATTGTGGCGCGTAAACTGGGCGTTAAAGTATTGGTCTATTCGATTGGATTTGGGCCAACATTATTAAAATGGACCTCGAAAAAATCCGGAATTCAGTATCAATTGTCTGCCTTGCCTTTGGGTGGCTATGTCAAGATGCTGGATGAACGTGAAGGTAATGTCGCTGAAGAAGACTTACCCAAAGCTTTTAATCGTCAGCATCCGTGGAAAAGAATCGCCATCGTGGCAGCGGGACCATTAATCAACCTGATTTTTGCAGTTCTTCTATTCTGGGTGTTATTTTTACCGGCACAAGAACAGCTCAATACCCGTGTAGGCAAAATTTTACCAAATACGCCTGCTGCAACCGTACAAATGCAGCCGGGCGACAAAATTGTAGCTGTGGATGGTACTCAGGTGGAAACTTGGGAAAAACTCAGTTATGCCTTGGTAGATCGTGTTGGTGAAACTGGCGTAGTTTCTATTCAGGCAGATCGCGCTGGTGAAAACAAACTGTTTCAGTTGCCGATTCAAAACTATTTAAAAGATCAAAGTCAATCGCCGCAAGAAAGCCTGGGGTTCTTGCCTTATCGGCCAGAAATTCCGGCAGTGATCAGCAAGCTGAGTGAAGATGGTGCAGCCATCCGTCAAGGTTTGAAAGAAGGCGACAAGATCCTGGCTATTGACGGCGTTCAGATGA
Source organism: Acinetobacter endophylla (assembly GCF_053543775.1). Lineage (NCBI taxonomy): Bacteria > Pseudomonadati > Pseudomonadota > Gammaproteobacteria > Moraxellales > Moraxellaceae > Acinetobacter > Acinetobacter endophylla. The sequence continues at coordinate 103,380 of NZ_JBLVOM010000240.1, forward strand.
AAGACTGGTTTGATGTGGTGCAGGTGGTACAGGCATCTCCAGAAAAATTACTCAAAATGGATGTTCTACGCGAAAATCAGGTGGTTCAGCTAGAAGTCATGCCGCAAGGCAAACGTGACAATATGGGCAATGTGACCGGTATGCTGGGCGTACAAAGCGATCCGGGTAAACTGAATATTCCTGCAGAATATAAACAGACCATTCATTACTCGCCAGGCGAAGCACTGGTAATGGCGTTTGATAAAACAGCACATTTATCTTCGATGATTCTGAACTCGATTGTCAAAATGGTACGTGGCCTGATTGGCCTGGATAATTTATCAGGTCCAATTACCATCGCCAAAGTGGCAGGACAAAGCGCAGAAATGGGCTGGGAAACTTTTATTTCCTTTATGGCGCTAATGAGTGTAAGTTTAGGAATATTAAATCTACTACCCATTCCAATGCTTGATGGCGGACATCTGGTTTACTATTTTGTTGAATTAATTCGTGGTAAACCTGTTTCCGAACAAATACAATTGGTTGGACTAAAAATTGGTATGGTACTGCTCGGCAGTATGATGCTTCTGGCATTATTTAATGATTTTATGCGTTTATAACAACGTAAATGGAATAAATTAACAGCGGAAAAGACTGGCATGCAGCACACACATTTATTTATGCCTCTGGCACTCGTTAGTGCAATGGCAGTAGCACAACAAGTATATGCAGCAGATGAATTCATTGTACAAGATATAAAATTTGATGGATTAGTACGTTTAACTCCTGACAATGTGTATGGCCTAGTGCCGATTAACAGTGGTGATCGGGTCAATGATCCAGTCATTGCCAATGCAATTCGTAGCATGTATGCATCAGGCCTGTTTGATGACATTAAAGCCGTTCAGCAGGGCAATACCTTGGTTTTCCAAGTTGTTGAACGCCCGGTCATTTCGAAAATCGAATTGAAAGGCAATAAGCTGATTCCTAAGGAAGCACTTGAAGAAGGCCTGAAAAAAATGGGTCTGGCTGAAGGCGAAGTGCTGAAAAAATCAGCACTGCAAACCATTGAAACTGAACTTGAACAGCAATACATGCAGCAAGGTCGTTATGATGCCGATATTACGGTCACCACGACGCCTCGACCAAATAACCGTGTTGAATTGCTGATTGATTTTATTGAAGGTAAAGCGGCTAAAGTTTTCGATATCAATATTATCGGGAATACCGTATTTAAAGAGTCTGATATCAAGCAGGCCTTTGCCGTAAAAGAAAGTGGCTGGAGTTCGGTCATTTCGCGTAATGACCGTTATGCACGTGAAAAGATGGCGGCGAGCCTAGAAGCTTTGCGTGCCATGTATCTGAATCGCGGTTATATCAATTTTAATATTACCAATTCCAGTCTGAACTTGAGTGAAGATAAAAAGAATGTTTTCATCGAAGTTTCTGTGGATGAAGGCGAACAATTTAAATTTGGTCAAACCAAATATTTAGGTGATGCACTTTATAAGACTGAAGAATTACAGGCTTTACAAATTTTCAAAGAAGGCGAAATTTATTCGCAGGAAAAAGTCAACGCGGTTAAGCAGTTATTGCAGCGTAAGTATGGTAATGCAGGTTATTACTATGCAGAAGTCAATATTGTTCCTCAAATTAACAACGAAACCAAACTGGTTGATCTAAATTATTATATTAATCCGGGTCAGCAAGTCACGGTGCGACGTATTAATTTCACTGGTAATACGAAAACTGCAGATGAAGTACTACGTCGTGAAATGCGCCAAATGGAAGGTGCACTTGCTAGTAATGAAAGGATTGACCTGTCTAAGGTCCGTCTGGAGCGTACCGGGTTCTTTAAAACTGTCGATATCAAACCTGCACGTATTCCGGGTGCACCAGATCAGGTGGACTTGAATGTTGCCGTTGAAGAGCAGCATTCAGGGACCAGTACTCTTGCAGTTGGTTTCTCACAAAGCGGTGGTGTAACTTTCCAGGCAGGTTTAAGTCAGACCAACTTCCTGGGTACAGGTAATAGTGTTTCAATCGATTTGTCGCGTTCTGAAACCCAAGATTATTATAACTTGAGCGTGATGGACCCGTACTTCACCATTGATGGTGTGCGTCGCGGCTATAACATGTATTACCGTAAAACCAAGCTGGATGATGATTATAACGTCAATAACTATGTGACAGACAGTTTCGGTGGTGGGATTAACTTTGGTTATCCAATTGATGAAAACCAGAGTGTTAGCCTAGGCCTGAACATTGATCAGACCGATGTGACCACTGGTCCATATGTGTCGACTTATGTTGCTGATTATTTGGAACGTAATGGCGGAAAAGAAACAAAAAGTGGTGAGTATTGTCCTCAAGCATTAGTTCCAATTAAAGATTCTGCTGGGAATGTTACTGGTTACCAGCCTTGCCCTAATCCAGTTCCATATGGTCAAGAATTCCAGGGTGATTTTTTGACTTATAACCTTAATTTAGGTTGGTCTTATAATACCTTAAATAGACCGATGTTCCCGACAACGGGTATGTCACATCGTGTCAATGCTGAAATTGCCTTGCCAGGTAGTGATGTCGAGTATCAAAAAGTCACTTATGACGCTCAGGCATTTTTCCCATTAGGCAAAGATTTTGTCCTGCGCGGTTATGGTAAGTTGGGTTATGGTAATGACTTGCCATTCTACAAGAATTTCTATGCAGGTGGTTTTGGTTCGGTTCGTGGTTATGAAAATAGTACATTAGGTCCTAAATATCCAGGTGTATATTTCTCTGATACAGGTCAAACGGATCCTTCTCCTGAGGAAGTAGGTGGTAATGCACTAATTCAATTTGGTACCGAATTAGTGCTTCCAGTACCATTTAAAGGGGATTGGGCACGTCAGGTTCGTCCAGTCATCTTTGCTGAAGGTGCACAAGTGTTTGATATCCAATGTGATGTATCAAATGAAAATATTTTCGTTAATGGCACTTCAGTAAATGGAAAGCAGTACTGTAAAGATAACTTCGGTTTCGATGCAGATAATATGCGCTATAGCGTGGGTGCAGGTTTCACCTGGATCACTATGATTGGACCATTATCACTTAGCTATGCTTATCCGTTGAATAAAAAAGACGGTGATGATACTAAAAACATCCAGTTCGAAATTGGACGTACTTTCTAAAATCGTTTTGACCTAGAAACTAAATTTTGCTCATAAAGCCTGCAGGTTTTGTGAGCAAATTTTTTTGAATGAGTAATAATATGAAAAAAATGATTATGGCAATGAGCCTGGCTTTGGCAAGTGTTGCTCCTTTGACTCAAGCGGCTAGTATGGGGGTAATTGACTTGGAGCGTGTGGTTGAAGGTAGTACTTATCTGAAACAACAAAACACGATATTCCAGCAAAAAATTCAGCCACAAACCACTAAGATTGAGCAACTCAGCAAAGAGCTGGAAACTTTGCAGCAACGTGCTCAATCCAATACCAAGCTCAGTGAGACTGAAAAACAGAAAATGTCTGTGCAATATCAGGCTAAGTTGCAAGAATTGAATCAGTTACAGCAATCTGTACAGACGAATGTCCAAAGCTCGATTCAGCAGATCCGAATTGTATTTGATGCACGGGTAAAGCAAATTGCTGAACAATTGCGTAGAGAAAACAACCTGGATGTGGTTTTAAATAAAAATTCAGCGCTTGCTTATGATGCTAAATATGATTTAACTGATAAAATGATTCAAAAGGTTAATGCAATTAAATAATCAATGAATCATCAACAGCTTCAGTTAGCTGATCTCGCTCGCCTGGTTCAGGGCGAGTGCATAGGTCAGACAGATTTACGTTTGAGCGCTTTGGCCAGTCTTGAACAGGCAACTTCACACGATCTGGCATTTGTGAATGCCGATAAATATGTAGAGCAGGCCAATCAAAGTCAGGCAGGTGCTTTAATTGTCACGGCTGAACTAAAACAACAGATAACTTCACATCAAAACTTTATTGTTGTGGCAAATCCCTATCTGGCTTTTGCGATTCTGACGCATGTCTTTGAGAAAAAACATCGCCAGCGTGGCATTGAGAGTACTGCTCAAATTCACCCGTCGGCAGTGATTGCGGACGATGCTTATATTGGTCATTACGTGGTGATTGGTGAGCATTGTGTCGTGGGTGCGAATACGATTGTTCAGGCGCATGTGCAGATCGATGATGATGTCGAGATCGGTCAGGACTGTTTTATTGACTCACATGTGACCCTCACCGGCGCAGCAAAAATTGGTAATCGGGTGCGCATTCATGCCAATAGCGTGATTGGTAGCGAAGGGTTTGGTTTTGCACCTTATCAGGGTAAATGGCACCGTATTGCGCAATTAGGTTCTGTATGCATTGAGGATGATGTGCGTATTGGGTCAAATTGTAGCGTAGACCGTGGTGCACTGGATGATACGATTTTGCAACAGGGTGTGATCATTGATAATCTTGTGCAAATCGCACATAACGTTAAAATTGGTGCACATACCGCGATTGCTGCAAAAACTGCCGTTGCAGGAAGTGTTTCAATTGGCAAAAACTGTATCATTGGTGGTGCCTCTGCGATTTCTGGACACTTGAATATTGCTGATAATGTGACGTTGACCGGAATGTCAATGGTGACAAATAATATTTCTGAAGCTGGAAAATATTCATCCGGGATTGGTCTGTTTGAAAATCAGAAATGGAAACGTACCGTGGTTCGCCTCAGACAATTAGCAGATGTGCCATTGACCCAGGTGATCAAACGACTAGATCATATGCAATCTCAGATTGAGTCCATTGAATCAACATTTAAGTTGCGTAAATAATTATGATGACAGAGTCGAATTTGCCTACATTCACGAAGCCTGAATTGCCAATGAATATTCAAAAGATTCGTGAATATTTGCCCCATCGCTATCCATTTTTATTGGTTGATCGCGTCGTCGAAATTACCGATAATGGCATTGTTGGTTATAAAAACGTCTCAATTAATGAAGAGTTTTTACAAGGCCATTTTCCGAATTATCCAATTATGCCAGGTGTACTGATTGTTGAGGCACTGGCACAAATCTCTGGAATTCTGGGTTTTGTGATGAATAACGAAGTACCAAGTGAAGGTTCTTTGTTCCTGTTTGCCGGTGCGGAAAAAGTTAGATTTAAAAAACAGGTGGTTGCAGGTGACCAATTGGTTTTAAAATCTGAATTAGTGATGCAAAAGCGGGGCATTTACAAATATAATTGTATTGCCACTGTAGATGGCGTCGTCGCAACAACCGCGGAAATTATGGTTTCGCATCAAAAAGTCGAGCAGGCATGAGCAATAATCCCCTTATTCATCCAACTGCCATTATTGACCCGTCAGCAGTCATTGCTGCTGATGTAGAAATTGGCCCATATTGTATTATCGGGCCAAATGTCACTATTGGTGCGGGTAGCAAACTTCATTCACACGTGGTGGTGGGTGGCTATACGCGTATAGGTGAATATAATGAAATTTTCCAGTTCGCCAGTGTAGGCGAGGTGTGTCAGGATCTTAAGTATGCTGGTGAAGAAACCTGGCTTGAGATTGGCGATCACAACAAGATTCGTGAGCATTGCAGTCTGCATCGTGGTACGGTTCAGGACCAGAGCCTGACCAAGATCGGTAGTCATAACCTGCTCATGGTCAATACTCATATTGCACATGACTGTATGGTTGGAGATTATAATATCTTTGCCAATAACGTCGGTGTGGCTGGACATGTCCATGTCGGGGACTACGTCGTCATTGGCGGAAACTCGGGCATTCATCAGTTCTGTAAGATTGATTCTTATAGCATGATTGGTGGTGCATCACTGATTTTGAAAGATGTGCCGGCTTATGTGATGGTTTCAGGTAATCCTGCGCATGCATTTGCCATGAATATTGAAGGCATGCGTCGTAAAGGCTGGTCGAAGACCGTAATCAGCGGTTTACGTGATGCCTTTAAACTGATTTATAAATCAGGTTTAACGACTCAGGAAGCAATCGAGCAGATCCGTACAGGAATTTTGCCGGAAGTGGCTGAAGTACAACGTCTAATTGACTCTCTTGAACAGTCGAAGCGCGGCATTGTGCGCTAAATGTTTGAGGTAATAAAAAAGACACCTGAAGGTGTCTTTTTTATTTTGGGAATTTCTATTTTACTTAAGAAATTTAATTTCCTCAGCTTTCGGATAATTCTTCAATAGCTTTGTTTTGTATTGCGATGCAAGCGTAGTATTCTTTTCAACATCTTTGCTGATGTTATAAAGCTGATACAGGGCAGTGGAGGCTTTTGCAGAATTTGGGTAACGGTCAACGACAATCAGATAATTACGTTTCGCTTCAGTAAATTTTGGCGGGTCAATCGCCAGATTGAATTCCGCTAACCAGAAATAGGCATTGCTGATATAAACGCTATTCGGATTGTTTTTAATAAAGTTTTGCATCGGTGCAATGGCTTTGGCTGCACCGCCATTTTTATAAGCATCTAAAGCCACGGTATAAGCTGCCTTTTCTAGCTCAGCAGGTTGCTTTCCGCTGCTTGCTGTATTGACCTTATTTGTGTTTAGGCTGGGTGCAGTATCCTGTGGGTTTTCCTCCGTTGGATTGTCTTCAGCAGGTTCAATTTTTTGCTGCAATAGTTCGAGACGCTGATCGAGATCGGCATAACGATTGGTCAGTTCATTTTTGAGCCGTTCAATCTCATTTTCCTGTTCTTCCATTTTACCGCGCAAAATCCGCAAGTCATTTTCGAGCTGCTGGTTCTTTTGCATGATTTGCCAGCTGGTATTGGTTTGAACTGCTGGAGTTGCACCAGCCGCAATTGCCGCTGGGGTATTTACTGCGGTTTGATTCGTAGCTTGGCTCAAGCCGCGCGATTCAATCGGAATATTGGCAAATAGAGGCGTGGTAAAGAGTGCTGTCACTGCACACAATACGGTCTTTTTAAACATCATAAAATTTCCATAATTCTTTGTGAGATGCGGATCCGCTGCTCATCTTTTCAAAGTAGATCATTCATATACATTGCACACATTAAAAACGGCATTTTTAGAAAATGCAACAAGGTTTTACAAAGATCATGTGAATCTGAGTGTTGATGGATTGATTGTGAAGATCCCTTAAAAATCAGCAGAAATATCAATATTGTTTTTAAAATAATCAAACGGATAGCTTAAGGGATTATTTTGCGGAACAAGGCTTGCAACTTGATTAAAAATCTCTATACTCTGTTTTTGTAATGGTAGCCCTGCTGGTTACTTCGCAATTGTACTCTATGAACCCCGCCAGGACCGGAAGGTAGCAACGGTAATAGAACTATGATGTGCCGGAGCTTTGCTGGTAGGGTTGCCACCATATTCTTATTATAATAACAATGCGAATTCGCAGTTTTCTATTCTCAAATATCATTTTTTTTCAATATCGTCAAACAGCATTATCTTATTGTTTTAATGATTAAATCATCATTATCTTTTGCCGTGCTTTATTTTATTTTCCAACTAATATTAGATTAAATATCCAATCCTTTTAATTCATTAAGACTTTCAAAGAATATAAGACTTAGTCTTCTGCTTTACGGTTAATGGCCTTGATAATCGCATCCATTTCAAAACCACGATACATTAAAAAACGGATCTGTTTGGCTTTGAGCTTGGGGTCTTTAGGAACTTCGGTGCCATATTTTTTGACTTTTAGTTCATAGGCTTGTTGAACCCAGTCGGTTTCTTTGAGTTCTTCTGAAATCAGAGCAGTATCAATCTTTTTGCTCTTGAGTTTCATTTTAATTTGATTGGGACCTTTGCCTTTACGCTTTTGACTCGACAACATGGTTTCCGCCACACGCTGATCACTTTGATAGTTCTCACGGGACAGTTCTTCAACCAGGTTAATAACTTCATCACGATGCTCTGCATAGAGGGCTAGTTTCTCTATCAGTTCGGCTTTGGAATATTCCTTGCGCGTCAGTACGGCAAAGGCATAAGAACGTAAGCGTGAGCCTGTCAGTCCCGGTTTCTTCTCATCCTGAGTTGGGGTAGAGGAAAACAAACGTTCTTCAGGATCAAATTCAGGAGCGTCTTGGATCGCACTTTTTGCAGGTTGAGCTTGATCTTCAGTATCACCAAATTGCTGTTTTAAAGTTTCATAATCGAGCAGTTTGCTGAATTTCGCGTCTGACATGATTCTCTCGGATTTTAGATTCCCTATATAATAACAAAACGCCCCGGAGGGCGCTGTGTATTGACGTTTAAAGATGATGCATCTAATAAGATCATGCATCTAAAAAGTCAGGTTCTTCCTTGCTATCGTCTTCTTCAACAACCACTGCTTTAGTCAGAAGCTGGTCACGAATCAGTTTTTCAATCGTCTGAGCCATTTCTTTATGCTCTTCCAGATAACGGATGGTGTTGTTCTTACCCTGGCCAATTTTGTCGCCTTGATAAGAATACCACGCACCAGCTTTCTGCACGATTTCTTGCTGTACAGCAAGGTCGATCAATTCACCTAGATGGTTAACACCTTTGCCATAAAGAATCTGGAATAAAGCTTCTTTAAACGGAGGCGCCATTTTGTTTTTCACGACTTTGACTTTGGTTTCAGAACCAACAATCTCGTCACCTTCTTTCACTTGGCCGATACGACGGATGTCCAAGCGAACAGAGGCATAGAATTTCAGTGCGTTACCACCAGTTGTGGTTTCAGGGCTACCAAACATGACACCAATCTTCATACGAATCTGGTTAATGAAGATCACCATACAGTTGGAACGCTTGGCATTACCAGTAATTTTACGCAGTGCCTGGCTCATTAAACGGGCTTGCAGACCCATATGCGAGTCACCCATTTCGCCTTCAATTTCAGCGCGCGGAGTCAATGCAGCAACAGAGTCGACAACGATCATGTCGATCGCGCCAGAGCGTACCAGCATGTCTGCGATTTCAAGTGCCTGTTCACCGTGATCCGGTTGCGATACCAGCAGGTTGTCAATATCTACGCCCAGTTTGCGCGCATATTGAGGATCAAGTGCATGTTCCGCATCGATGAATGCACACGTACCGCCTGCTTTCTGACACTCTGCAATTGCTTGCAGGGTCATTGTGGTTTTACCTGAAGATTCAGGACCATAGATCTCGACGATACGACCTTTAGGTAAACCACCAATACCGAGTGCAATATCCAGCGTTAAAGAGCCTGTAGACACAGCTTCAACTGCCTGAACGGTATTGTCACCAAGACGCATAACTGTATTTTTACCAAACTGTTTTTCAATCTGGCTTAAGGCAGCGTTGAGCGCCTTGTTTTTATTCTCATCCATCTTACAACCTCAATACGATGTCACTAAGTTAGTACTCAAGTGGATGTCTTAAATTAGAGCTTTGTTCCACAGGTGTATAGTGACAGAATTTTCCCTAGTGTTCTATAAAAGTCAGCGCATGTACGACATATTCTGACGCTTAAATTTAATCGTCATTATAGGACCATGACTGATCGAAATTCTGACTATTTTCATTTTTAAATCTACTGATATCACGACGATCCTTCTTGCTTGGACGATGGTCGGGACGAGCTAGATTATGCAACTTTCTTTGTGATGTAATCAATTCCCGGCGTGCAATACTGACTTCGGTTTCTTCATACAGTTTTTGTGCCACGGGTGCAGGTCCACGAACATCAGAAAGTTCCTTAACCAGCACGGTTTTTTTGTCGATGCCTTGCTGAATCGTCAGTTCCATACCAACACGGACTTCGCGCGATACCTTGACACGTTCACCATTGTGATGGACTTTGCCACCTTCAATCGCATGTTTGGCAATCGAGCGGGTTTTAAAAAACCGTGCTGCCCACAGCCATTTGTCTATACGCATGCCTACCGCATCTTCGGGTAAAGACGATTTACGCATATTTTTTTTCTACCTCAGCCTGATTTAAATGAGTGATTAAATCTGTTAATTGGTGCAGCATCGGGTAATTACAAGTCTGACGTGCTACTTTGGCTGAAGAGGGCTGCTGGATGCTGAACAGGTTCTGAATGCCATAGGCTTGAGCCCCATTCAGGACTTTTTCAGTATCATCAATAAAATAAGCATGTGCAGGGTCAAATGGATGCAACGCATTCAGGCCTTGCCAGAACTCGATAAATTCTTTGGCATGTCCGATCGTTTCTGAACTGACAATCACATCGAAATAATCTCTTAAATTCAAATGATCCAGTTTAAATGCTAGACCCGCACAGTCAGCATTGGTGGCCAGCCAGATGGGATAGCCATTATTTTTAAGATAATCGAGCAATTCGAGACAATGCGGGCGTAAGGCCACTTTATCTTTATGTTCAATTTGCATCGCCAGAACATCGACTTCGACTTTAGCCGTCCAGAAGCGTGAAGAGTACCAGTTTAAGGTATGATTATGTTCCTGATAGAATGCATAGAGTGTCGCCTGGCTGTGTTCCAGGCTACAGCCATGTGTGGCAGCATAACGCACAGGCAATAACTCGTTCCAGATGAAATCATCGTAGGCAAGATCAAGTAAAGTGCCATCCATATCGAAAATTATGGTAGGTTTTTCAGAGCATTTTGACATATTTAGGTTTTCTATGTTTAAAGCAACAGCAGCACCACAAGATCCAATGATTTTGCAGTTTGTGCCCATTTTGACACAAGCCTGTGAAATTTTGCGAGAAGAATATCAGCGTTATTGTTCTGGTGCAGCTTTTGATGTCATCAAAAAAAATGATAATTCTCCGGTGACTCAGGCAGATTTTCGGGTTAATACTTATCTGACCCAAGCTTTGGCAGAGATTTCCAGCTTGCCTTTACTGTCTGAAGAAGGACAGGAACATGAACGCCGCTCATGGTCAGAATTCTGGTTACTGGATCCGTTAGATGGCACTAAAGAGTTTTTGCACCAGCGCCCCGAATTTACCATTAATTTGAGTCTGGTCAGAGGCAGTTTGACCACTTTTGCCATATTGGCGGTTCCAGAGCAGCAACTGATTTATTTCTGTCCTGAGCAGGGCTTGCCTTATAAATATGATATTCAAACTAGAACATGGTTTGCTTATGCAATGTCTTCGACATCTAAAATGATTGCTGTAGGGTTGAGCCAAAGTAGCCAGCAGAAACCGAAATATCTCGAATATTTACAAAGTTTGGCCAAGCTCACGGACTACACTGAATTTAAAGCGGGCAGCGCTTATAAATTTTGCATGATGCTGGAAGATCAGGTGGATATCTATCCACGTTTTCATCCGACCTCGGAATGGGATACCAGCGCTGGTCAATGTATGCTCGAACGGATTGGGGGTGGCTTGGTCGATTTAGAAGGTCGCCCATTTATTTATAATCATCGGGATACTTTGCTGAATGGCGGATTCATTGCTTATAAGAATAATGATATGAAAATTATTGCATTGCAGGCGGTTTCTGACATGCAGGCCGAGCATTGAGCAAAATTCTGAGCGTGTTATAGTGGTGCTTAACCTATTACCAAATCCAGAGTTGGCTGTAACGTGTCCCTGAAACTGCTTCCACCGAGTATGTTGAGTGCAATTGATTTATTGCCCGATGTACAGACGCCTGTCACCTTATTTACACGGCATTCGATTCGTGAAGAGGTTCCGGGTCAAGGTTTGGCAGGCTATGATCTGCAACTGACCAATCAGGGGCGGGATCTGGCGCAGGAATGGGGTGCTTATCTGGCTGATCAAACTGATCGTGTGATTCATCACTGTATTTCAAGTCCGATCCAGCGGTGTATTGATACCGCTGCATTGATGATTGAAGGGGCAGATGCGGTTACCCCTGAGCAGAATACCCATCGTATTGAAATTATTGAACAGGGACTTCTGATGGAGCCTGGCAGCTTTGTGCTGGATATTCAAAAAGCTGGGCCTTATTTTGCCAAGCAGGGTGCACTCGGTTTTATTAACAGTTTTGTCAATAATGCCTTGCCTGGGATGAAACAGCCGATTCATGGCGTGGTGGATGTACTGGAACTGATTTACAACACCCATCCACAAAATAAATATGGGCTGAGTTTGGCTGTCAGCCACGATACTATTCTCGCAGCGATGATTGCAGTGATGTCAGGGCGTCAAGACGTCAGTCGGGAAGACTGGCCAAAAATGATGGAAGGTCTGTTTGTCTGGTTTGAAGGTGATGTGTTTTTGGAGTCCAAACTGAAATGGATCTGGCGCGGTCAGGTACATGAACTGGATATTGCTGATTTTAAACGTTCCCAACTTTCTTAAATTAAATTGATCTATTCAAAACTCAATTGTTCACAGCAATTGAGTTTTTTATTGGGGAGTTAGAAATTATAAAGATGGTGGGGCGTTTCATATTGATCATTCAATAAAGTTCAGGCTAAAACGATAAAAATAAATTTTAAACTGCACCTTTTACATTTATAGGGTGAAAATTCAATAATGTAAGTATAAAAATTATCTATGCTTAATAAATATAGAAATATTCATCTTGAGGAAAATTATGAAAGTTATCACAATTTTTAGCCTGATCGCGATTTTGGGTTTAACCGCATGTCAAAAGCGGGACACTGACAATACGAAACAGGATAAAACCACTTCGCCATCCTCTATGGATAAAGATCAATAATCTAAAAGAGAGGGAGATTCAGGTTTTTATCTCACAGTATCGCATTGACTGGATGAGTGCTGTCTAAACAAATTATTTTTCTGAATGAGTCATTATATTTTTTAGTTTCTTCAAATTCCAGACACAAAAAAAGCCCTAAAAAGGGCTTTTTTCATTTGCGATTAGTTAGAAGCTAGTGCTTTAACTTGCGCGTTCAAGCGGCTCTTATGACGAGCTGCTTTGTTTTTATGGATGATGCCTTTGTCAGCCATACGGTCGATTACTGGAACAAGCGATTTGTACGCTTCAGTAGCAACTGCATAGTCATTAGTGCTGATAGCAGCTAATGTACGTTTAAGATAGGTACGAACCATAGAACGCAAGCTTGCGTTGTGTTTGCGTGCTTTAACGTTTTGACGAGCACGTTTTTTAGCTTGAGCAGAGTTTGCCACTCGTGCACTCCTTGAAATAGATTGGTCTGGGCGGGCTGAAACTCAACTGAAAACCAACATCAGAGGAATTATCACCAGCCCGTAAACAAGTGCCATATTTTGATTAAACTAAGCACCGAAGTCAAGTCTTGACATGCTTTGACAACATTTTAGATGCAGAAAAATTCTAAAGAAAACGTTAGATTAGTATTCCACCCAGGAGATCGTATAAAAAATGACTAAATCACTGACTCATCCCATCGTGATAGGTGCCACTGGCTTGGTGGGAAAACAACTGATAAAACGTTTGCAAGATGAGCCGACTTGCCAGCAGATTACTGCAGTGGTCAGAAAACATCAAAATGATCTGGATGCTTTGGATAAAGTTCAACAACTGGTACTGGAAGATTTCCTGATGTTGAATGATCAGGATGTCAGCAAGCATAGCCATGGTTTTAGCTGCCTGGGCAGCACCATGAAAAAAGCCGGATCCAAACAGGCATTTTATAGTATTGACTATACCATAAATGCTCACTTTGCAGAGCTGTTACAGCAAACCTCAGCCCATTATCTTTTGCTAAGCGCAATGGGTGCCGATTCCCAATCGCATTTTTACTATAATCGGGTCAAAGGTGAACTGGAAGAATATATACAAACATTGTCCTTGGACAGAATCAGTTTGATTCGACCTTCATTGCTCATTGGTGAACGTCCAGAGCAGCGTTTTTTGGAAGATATCGCGCAGCAGGTTTACCACAAAGTATCGCGTTTTATTCCGGATAGTTTTGCGTATAAGCCAGTGACAGCCGAGCAGGTGGCTCATACTATGGTCGAGGCCGCGCTAACTCAGACGGTAAAATTTGAAATTTATGATAATTTACGCATACAAAAAATGAAATGAGGGGAAAACACCGTGTCTACAGCAGCATTTGTTACCTGTGACTTGTTAGATGATCATCCAGAATTAGAGCTTCAGGTGGTGACACCTTGCCTGGACGGTAAATTTTTTAAGAGTTATGGGGCGCGCAAAACCTTTGGCGGTCAGATTGTGACAGTAAAATGTTTTGAAGATAACTCGCGGGTGAAAGAGTTGTTGGCCACAGATGGAACAGGCAAGGTCCTGGTCGTAGATGGCGGTGCATCCATGCGCTGTGCCTTGATGGGTGACCTGATTGCAGAATCAGCGGTAAAAAATCACTGGAATGGCGTAATTATTTATGGTTGCGTTCGTGATGTCGATGCGATTGCTGAACTTGATCTTGGTGTGCATGCATTGGCGGCTATTCCGCAAAAGAGCAACCGCAAGGGTGTGGGTGAAGTTGATATCTCTCTCTGTTTTGGTGGTGTCACGTTTAATGCAGGCGAGTATGTCTATGCAGACAATAATGGTATTGTGGTGTCTAAAACAGCATTAGTGGCTTAATCGGCCGGAATCTGCATTTCTGCATGAAAGAATAACAACAAAACTTATCTGTACCCTGAAAGACAGGATGCCTAGATTCTGTCTTTCATTCATATAAAACAAAAATAGGAAAATACTATGTTGAGTCATCAAATTAAAGTTGTACAAGCTTTGGCCTCTTCAATCGCTGAAGGTGGACGTGGGATGGTGGGTACACCGTTTCCAAATCAGCCTGAAAAAGCCTTGAAGCTCTATGAATACGAGGGTTCACCATTTTGTCGTCGGGTGCGTGAAGTCATGACCTTGCTAAATCTGGATTATGAAGTTTATCCATGTCCACGAGGGGGTACTCATTTCCGTCCTGAGGTGCAGCAATTGGGTGGAAAACTGCAATTTCCTTTTTTAGTTGATGAAAATACCGGTGATCGACTCTATGAGTCTCAGGATATTATCGATCATCTGTTCAAGCATTATGGCAAAACCGGCAAAACTCCCAAGAAATATGCTCACTATCCTAAAATTCCAGTGGCTGCAATTGCGGGAACCGTCCTCAATGGTTTACGCGGCGGAATGGTGAATCCCAAGATTAAGGATCGGCCAACACCTGAACTGTTATTAGAATTATGGGGCTTTGAGGCCAGTCCTTATACCCGAATTGTACGCGCCGTTTTGAGTGAACTGGAAGTGCCGTTTGTTTTTCATAATGTCGCTAAAGAGCGCTGGCAAGATTATGGACCGGCCAAATTGCGTTTAAAACCGGGAAAATATGAACCACTACCAGGCGGTAAGCGTGAACATTTGTTTGAAATGATGGGAAATAATATTCAGCTTCCCTATCTGGTCGATCCAAATACAGATACCAAAATGTTTGAATCGGCTGAGATTGTGAAATATTTAAAACAGCAATACGGTACTGCTTAAAGTAGACAGCTCGTATAACTTCAAAAGATTTTCTATCTTGAACTGCCATCTGCTAAACAGATGGCATTTTTTATGTCTATGATATGGAAAACGGGCGTAAGCGTTTCTCGCTGCTTAAAACTTCAGATAATAAAAAATAAATAAATCATGATTTTTAGTGTGATTTTGTTTATATTTTAATCTTAAAGGGGATATATAAAAATAAATATAAGGGGCGTGCTTATGACAGCATCGGAGGCAGTCTTGCCAGTACCAGTATTAATCGTTGAAGATGAATATGTCATCCAGCGCCGTTTAAAAATCATATTAAGCAATCTAGGTTATCAGGATGACGTTCTGTTATTTGCCAATACGGTGAAAGAAGCATATGCCGTTTTGCAGCAACAGCCGATTGCACTGGCCTTAGTAGATTTGGGTTTACCAGATGGAAGTGGGATTTCAATTATTGAAAAAATCCGCGAACAGGACGCACAAGCGTTGATTCTGGTGGTGTCTGCCTGGAGTACCCAAGATAGCCTGTTTAGGGCAATTCAGGCCGGTGCGACCGGTTATGTGCTGAAAGAACGGGATGATGTTGAAGTCGCCTTGGCTATTCGCAGTATTTTGCGTGGCGGTGCACCGATTGATCCCTTTGTTGCCCGTGAAATTTTAAAACAGATTTCTATTCCCACCATTTCAGGAACAGTAGAACAGAACAGGCCAGCTGCGGATCAGGAAACGCTCACACAGCGGGAGCAGGAAATCCTGTCCTTGGTTGCGCAAGGTCTGAGTAATCGTGAAATTGCCGAGCAGCTCTGTGTATCACGCTATACCGTCGAAAGTCATATCAAGCATATTTACCGCAAACTCTCGGTCAGTAAACGTACCAAGGCGGTCAGTACCGCACGGCATCTGGGAATTCTGTAATGTCATCTGCCTGTTCCAGAAGCAGCAAACGGCAGCGACTGAAATGGATCGGTGTTTTTGTCCTGTGCAGCTGGCTTTGCTTGTTCTGTAGTATCAGTCAGGCACAAAACCATTTTCAGATTAATGATCTTTGTCAGGTGAAGATCGAATATATTCAGAAGGTTCAGGCTCAGGGTCCTACCGAGATGCCGACATCGGGCTGGCAAAGCGTACGTTTGCCGGATAACTGGCAGAATAACTGGAAGAATTATCATGGGGGTGCCTGGTACAAGATTGTCTGGCGTTGGTCATGTCAGGACAATATTCGTCTTGCAGAACCGGTTGCCTTTTCTATTGATTATATTAATTCGGCAGGTGCCGTGTTCCTGAATGGTGACTTGCTTTGGTCTGACCGGAACTTGCAAGAGCCCTTGTCGAAAAGCTGGAATATGCCGCGTTACTGGGTTTTCCCGATTAGCGGTTTGCGTAAAGACAGTAATGAAATCCTGATTTATGTAAATGGCTACAGTTTCCAAAGCGCGGGCCTGGGCAATATTCAGTTTAATAATGTGTTGGTGAATAGCCAGCAGTATTTGGAAAAAATCTGGGATCGCCGTACCGTATTCCAGATCAATATGATTTTCTCTGCCACGATTGGGCTGATCTGTTTCATTATCTGGTTATTCCGGCGTTCAGAAACCACTTTTGGCTGGCTGGCACTCAGTTCACTGTTGTGGATTCTGTTTATTTCCAATGTCTTGACTACAGAAAATTTTCCATTTCACTCCACGATTTCGGCAGCTAAAGCCAATATGCTTTTTTTTATTGCCTATATCCATTGTTTTTGTCTGTATCTGATCCGCTTTGTAAAACAGAAATTTAAGCAGTTGGAGCGAGGATTTATTCTGGTCAGCGTTCTGTCCAGCTTACTGGTTATGATCAGTTCCTTGGATTATCTGGAGCAGGTACTGGGCGGAGTGTTTATCATCTATGTATTGCTCTTTATTAGTTGTACTGTATATGTCAGCTATCAGGCCATCAAAACCCGAAATGGAGAATATCTTTTCCTGACGCTGTGTCTCTGGGGGATTTTGCTGTGTGTAGTCATCGACCTGATCATGTTGAACCAAACCCAGGTCAATGAATTTTCACCTTTATCCCCCTATACCTCACCGATTATTACCCTGTTTGTCGTGCTGATTATGGGCACACGCTTGAATCGTAATGTCAGGAAAATCGAAAAATTTAATACCCAGTTAGAACGTAAAGTTCAGCAGGTCAGTGCCGACCTGAATAAAAGCCTGAGCGATAAACATCAACTGGAGCTGACGAATGTTCGTCTGCAAGAACGGATTAATCTGTCACATGAACTGCATGACGGGTTGGGAGGGTCTATTGTCCGTTCCATGATTCTGGTGGATCAAAGTAGCGAAACAGTTTCTAAACAGCAGTTTCTTTCCATGCTGAAACTGCTCAGAGATGATCTCAGACAAATCATTGACAGTGGTTCATCTATTGAAAATAAAGTCCCACAAACGCCGGTACTCTGGATCGCACCGGTACGTTATCGTTTTACCCAGCTGATGGAAGAAATGGGGATTGTAGTTGAATGGTCATTTCCAAAAGTCTGGCAGCGTGAACCGACGGCATTACAGTGTTTGACCTTGATCCGAGTAGTCGAAGAAAGTCTGACCAATATCATTAAGCATAGTCAGGCCAGTCAGGTAAAAGTCAGTCTGGAATATTCCCAGCCACATCAGCTTACTTTAAGCATTCAGGATAATGGCATCGGTTTCGATGCTGACATGGTGCAAAAAAATGGCCTGAGTATTGGAATGCGCAGCATGAAAATGCGGGTTGAGCGCATGGGAGGATTGTTCCAGATTGAATCTGAACAAGGAGATACGCTGATTCGTGTTGTATTAGAGCTGTATCAGCCTTAAGTAACTAGAATTTTAGTAGAAAATAAAAAGAGGATCATGTGATCCTCTTTTTATTATCGCTTAACGAGTCGTTAAACGCTTACTCGTCGTCAGCAGGTGGAACCAACATCAACACGGCTTCATTCAATAATGCTGCAACATCTTCCAGAATTTCTTCATCAGCGAAGTCTTCACTGAATAACAGCGCTTCACCATCTGCAAGCTGTTTGAGTTTTGCGGTAAATGTCTCAGAGATGCACACACCCTCACCATTTGCCCAGAACAGAACGTCGCCGTCCGTTTCAGTATAAAGCAGGCGTGACGCAGGTTCGAGCATCAGGCTATAGCCCTGATCGAGTGCTTCTTCCAGATCACCTGTACCGATTTCTTCTGCTTCAGGCAGGTTTTCAGGATATTTAGGTTCGGACATCAAGCTCATGATGGCATCTTCGAGAACATTGGAATTATGCAGTTGCTGCATGATGTGTTCTTTCAGATATTCCAGCTCATTGCTGCTCACTTCACCGATAGCACCGACTTGATCACGGATGATATCCAGCAATGGGTTACGCAGCGTTTCATTTTCAGAGAATTTATCCCCGACACGATCCATCATGTCACTGATATTTGGCATGCGGAAACCGAATGAATAAGTCAGGCAGTCATCTTCAGCCACGCCGTAATGAGCCAGACCAGGCGGCACATAGAGCAAGTCGCCAGGTGCCAGCACTTCATCAAAGTCCACTTCTATTTCAGGCAATAATTTAAGCGGTTGACCCGGAACAAATGGAGTTTCGGTATCACACATTTGCCCAAGCTGCCAGCGACGATGGCCATAGCCTTGTACCAGAAACACATCATAGAAATCGAAATGCTTGCCGACTGAACCGCCTTGCGGTGCATAAGACACCATGATGTCATCGCGACGCCATTGTGGAATAAATGGGAATTTTTTCCAAAGTGCCGACAGGTCAAATGAATAGTGATCTACAGCCTGAACCAAAAGTGTCCAGAGTTTTGGCATTTTCTGAAAATCTGCTTTGAGCAAAGGTGAAGATTTCACGCTCCATTGATTCGGATCACGATCTTTCTGCTTGATGAGACGGGCAGTGACATGTTCTTCAAGCGCAAGTTCCATCACATCATTGGGTTCAAGCAAACTGGCGATTTCAGGCATCGCATTACGCACCAGTAATGGTTTCTTTTGCCAGTATTCGCTAAGGAATTGTTCAGCGGTGATGCCGCCTAAAACGTCTAAAGGTTGAGACATAGATTACAGCCTGAATTTAAAGAGAGAGATTAAGGAACTAAAATTTTTAATTCACGAAGAATATTGCATAGCTTGATCATCGGCATACCCATCAGTGTGGTCTGGTCTTGCCCGGTCATTTCTTCAAACAGGCTAATTCCTAAGCTTTCACATTTGAAACTGCCAGCACAATGCAGTGGCTGTTCAATCTCGACATAGCGCTCGATTTCGGCCTGAGAAAGTTTACGAAACTTGACTTTATAGTGTTCGACCAGACTTTGTTCAAAACCCGTCGATTGTTGCTGTACACTGAGCGCCGTACTGAAATAGACAATCTTGTCCGAGTTAGCTTGGAGCTGGCGAATGGCTTTTTCAGTCGTTAACGGTTTACCGATAAAAATATCCGGTGCACCTTCACGCCATGCCACCTGATCCGAGCCGATCACAATCGCTTCAGGATTCTGTTCGGCAATATATCTGGCTTTCTCGAAAGCTAGTCGTTGTGCCAGATCATCTGCGTGATTTTCCCCGCGAGGAGATTCATCAATATCCGGTACCATGGAAATATAATCAATATGCAGACGATCCATCAGCGCTTTGCGGGTTTGACTGGATGATGCCAAAATAATCTGTACAGAATTCATTAGACAGCATATTCCTCAAGAATATTTAACGGCACATAAGCCAGAACAGCTTTGTGACAGGCTTGCAGCTTGATTGGAGGTGCTTGACCTGCTTCATAGGCTTCGACCCAGCGCGTTACGCAGATACACCAGAAATCGCCAGGTTGCAGGCCGGGGAAATCCAGTTCAGGCAAAGGCGTAATCAGGTCATTACCGACTTTTTGAGAAAAATTCAGAAATTCTGAAGTCATTTGCGCGCAAACCGTGTGCTGGCCCAGATCAGTGGTCGCAGTATGGCAAAAGCCATTGCGGAAATAACCGGTAATCGGATCGAAGCAACAGCTGGACAAAGGCTCACCTAACACGTTCAAACGGTTAAGATTTGGATCAGGATGTATCGACATAGGGACTGAATCTAAAAGAGGCTTTTTTCTATCATAACAAAACTTTGGCATTCATAATGTTTTCTGCAAAAGATGCTAACCTTTTTCTGCATAATCATTTAAAATCGCCTGGTTTTAATATCTATAAAGTGAGCTCTACATGAACTTTCAGCGTATGACTGACCTCGATTTAGCAGGTAAACGTGTTCTGATCCGTGAAGATTTAAACGTTCCTGTTAAAAATGGTGTGATCACCAGCGATGCGCGTCTTCGTGCAGCATTGCCAACGATTAAAGCAGCATTAGAAAAAGGCGCTGCAGTCATGGTGTATTCTCATCTGGGTCGTCCGGTTGAAGGTGAGCCTAAGGCTGAACAGTCACTTGCTCCTGTAGCGGCTTACTTGACTGAAGCTTTGGGCCAAGAAGTGAAACTGTTCACTGACTATTTAGATGGCGTTGATGTTCAGCCAGGTCAGGTGGTTCTGCTTGAAAACTGCCGTTTTAACGTCGGCGAGAAGAAAAACAATCCTGAACTTGCAGCAAAATATGCAGCACTTTGCGACGTATTTGTAATGGATGCCTTTGGTACAGCGCACCGTGCAGAAGCATCTACTGAAGGCGTAGCGCGTTTAGCGAAAGTTGCAGCAGCAGGTCCTTTACTGGCAGCTGAACTGGATGCACTTGGCCGTGCACTGCAAACGCCAGAAAAGCCAATGGTGGCGATTGTTGCGGGTTCTAAAGTCTCTACCAAGCTGGATGTTTTAACCTCACTTTCTGATATCTGTGATCAATTGATCGTGGGTGGTGGTATTGCCAATACTTTCCTTGCTGCAGCAGGCTATAACGTTGGTAAATCACTGTGTGAAAAAGACCTGATCGATACAGCAAAAGCCATTGCTGCAAAAGTATCAGTGCCACTTCCTACTGACGTTGTGGTTGCAGATGCCTCTGAAATCAACTTTGAGGATTTCCTGGGTTCATTGGCTGCTGCGAAAGCAACGGTGAAAAACGTTGCCGATGTTGCTGACAACGACATGATTCTGGATGTAGGTCCGGAAACTGCGAAAGCATTTGCAGAAATTCTGAAAACCTCTAAAACCATTCTTTGGAATGGCCCGGTTGGCGTATTTGAAGTCGATCAATTCGGTGAAGGGACTAAAACTTTATCTTTAGCAATTGCTGAATCGGAAGGTTTCTCGATCGCGGGTGGTGGGGACACACTTGCTGCGATTGATAAATATGAAGTGGCTGACAAAATTGGTTATATCTCGACGGGTGGCGGTGCATTCCTTGAATTCGTTGAAGGTAAAACTCTTCCTGCAGTTGCGGTACTATTAGAACGTGCTTAATTGCATGTCCTAAGCTAAAAAGCTGGCCCAGTGCCAGCTTTTTTTATGTCATTTTTTTGACAGTGAAAACTTACCCTTCATGGCTTCGTCATTAAAATGCAATAAATCTGTCATAAGATGCAGTAATTAAATCACCAAATGACGAGAATACGTGATGAAGAAACAGTTAACTATCGCAGTATTATTAGCAGCTTCTCTGGCACTGACTGCATGTGCAAAACAGGAAAGCACACCAGAAGCTGAAGCAGAAAGCTCGGCAGCAGTGGCGGATCAGGCGGTGACTCCAGAACAGCAAGCTGCCATTGATGCCATTGATCAGCCAATTCTAGACGAAAAAAATACCGATATCCCGGCTGAAGTTGCCAATGCACCAGCCGATGAAGCAACTGCAGACGAGTCAGTTGCTGCGACTTCAGAGCCTGTAGCACCTTAATCCGGTTGATGTGACACAAAATCCCTGCAAATGCAGGGATTTTTTTTAAATAGTGTTATTTGTTGCTGAATTGAAACCTTTGAACATGTAGAATATGTGGCATTCACTGGGAGGATATTATGGCTCTTATTTCATTGCGCCAGCTCTTGGATCACGCCGGCGAACATGCTTACGGCGTACCAGCATTTAACGTAAACAACTTAGAACAAATGCGTGCAATTATGCTTGCAGCAGATGCAACCAATTCACCTGTTATCGTACAAGCATCTGCGGGTGCGCGTAAATATGCAGGCGCTCCGTTCTTGCGTCACCTAATTTTGGCTGCAATTGAAGAATGGCCACATATTCCAGTGGTAATGCATCAAGACCACGGTACCAGCCCTGACATTTGTCAACGTTCAATCCAGTTAGGCTTTTCATCAGTAATGATGGACGGTTCACTGGGTGAAGACGGTAAAACACCAACTTCATATGAATATAACGTTGATGTGACTCGCCGTACAGTTCAAATGGCACATGCGTGTGGCGTATCTGTTGAAGGTGAAATCGGTTGTTTGGGTAGCCTTGAAACAGGTATGGCGGGTGAAGAAGATGGCGTAGGCGCAGAAGGCGTACTGGATCATTCTCAACTCCTGACTTCAGTTGAAGAAGCGCGTAGCTTCGTTGCTGATACCAATGTTGATGCGCTTGCAATTGCAGTAGGTACTTCACACGGTGCGTACAAGTTCACGCGTCCACCTACAGGTGATATTCTTGCGATTGACCGCATTAAAGAAATTCACGCAGCACTTCCAAACACACATCTTGTCATGCACGGTTCAAGCTCTGTGCCACAAGAATGGTTGGCAGTGATTAACCAGTATGGCGGCGACATCAAGGAAACTTACGGTGTTCCGGTTGAACAGCTGGTTGAAGCGATCAAACACGGCGTGCGCAAGATTAACATCGATACTGACTTGCGTTTAGCATCTACCGGTGCAATGCGTCGTATGATGGCAGAAAAACCAAGCGAATTCGATCCACGTAAATTCTTCAGCGCAACTGTAGATGCAATGAAGCAAATCTGTATCGATCGTTACGAAGCTTTTGGTACTGCAGGCAATGCAGACAAGATTCGCCCAATCTCTTTAGAGAAAATGGTGTCACACTATAAATAATTCCCAGTGAATCATTTATAAAAAAAGCCCACTGCAAATGTGGGCTTTTTTGTAGACTCATAAATATCAAGAATAAGAGCAGCATATGGAACTGATTTTCGCAGCAGCGCTATGCAGCGTTGCGGTCTCAATATTATTAAAAGTCGCCAAAAATAAGGGCTTGAGTCCGATACACATGATTAGCTGGAACTATATGACAGCTAGTCTCTTGTGTTTTTTCTGGTTTAAGCCTGATATTCAGCATATTTCAATGTCTCAGACGCCTTGGTTGCTTATTCTGGCTCTGGGTATTTTGCTTCCGAGCGTATTTCTGTTTTTGGCCAAGGCTTTGCAAACGGCTGGAATTTTAAAAACCGAAATTGCCCAGCGACTTTCTGTAGTTTTGTCACTGGCTGCAGCCTATTTCATTTTTCAGGAACAGTTTAATCAGCTGAAAATACTTGGGATCGCTTTAGGTATTGGAGCAGTGCTGTGCATCCTGTTTTCACATCGACAAAGTACAGGACAGAGCAGTCAGGGAATGTTGTATCTGGGCTTGGTCTGGGTCGGTTATGCACTGATTGATGTATTGTTGAAATATACAACCAGTCTGGGCCTCCAATTCGCGGTGGCGCTGAATCTAATGTTTGTTTGTGCCCTGATCATTTCGATGGGCTATCTGTTAATCAAATATAAAAGCTTGGGCTCGATGCAGAATATCGGCGCTGGTCTGTTATTGGGTTTCCTGAATTTTGCCAATATTGCTTTCTATGTCAAAGCCCATATGCTGCTTAAGGATTCACCTGCGATCGTCTTTGCTGGCATGAATATTCTGGTGGTGGTATTTGGTGTGATAGCAGGTCTGGTATTCTTTAAAGAACGGCTCAAACCTGCAAGTACTTTAGGATTACTGCTAGGCTTGACTAGTGTGATTTGCCTAGCTTATGCAATGTCTGCTTGACATAAGAGGATGCAAATTCAATCGGATGTCGGAGCAGGTCACCTGCTTCGGCCAGTCCAAGCAATAAACCGGACTGTTGGCAGTCTGGACAGTGCGGATAACGATGCTGTTGCTCTTTATAGTGCTGGAGATAAATTTTATCGCAATGATGGCATTCAAATTTCAGGGATTTGGATGTAAGGAGCGACATAGATGACCTCTATTGTTATTCTATTAGATGTAAATTAAATAAAGCAAAAAATAGGCCCGAATTGACATGGAAAGGGGCGCTTGACCCCTTTTATAGCATAAATTCCTTACAGTTTGGTGAAAATATCTTCAGCGGCAAGACGTGATTTAGGGAGTTTGGCATTGAAATCATTTTCACTGCGATAGCCTAAAGTCAGCAATACAGAAGGGATCAAACCCTGTTCTGCAAGTTGTAATTCTTCACTAATCATCTCTCCGTCAAAGCCGCCAATTGGTGTGGCATCAACCCCTTCAATTCCGGCAGCCAAGAGCATTTGACCGAGTGCAATGAAGGTCTGGTTTTCAGCCCAACGCTGAATATCACCTTTTTCATTACGATAATAATGAATATAACCTGCACGGGTATTTTTCTGACCTTCTTTGGCTGATTCATCTTTAAAACGGCCACTGAGATCATCGCGGTTCAATAAGTTTTCTAGATGCAACTCATTAATGTCGGCTTTGGTGCAGAATAAAATGGTATGTGAAGAATCCAGAACTTTGGGTGCATTGTAGGCATAAGTACCAACCAAGGCTTTGGCAATGCGCTGTTTGGCGGCATCATGATCGGCAATAAAAAAATGCCAAGGCTGAATATTGATCGAAGAGGGTGCCAGACGCAAAATTTCTAACAAGCGTTCAAACTGTTCTGCTGGGATTTTCTTGCTAGGATCATAGGCTTTAGTGGTATAGCGGGTCTGTGTGATCTTGAGTAAATCCATCAATGGACTCCAATCTTTTTAAATAAACAGCGAGTAGAAGTTTTAAATATATACATTTTTCACATCCCCTGATTATTACAATAAAAAAGCATCAGGCAAAGCCTGTTTTGAGATGATCTTGAGCTGGATTCAAGCAAAACTTAGAGTTAAATCAGATTAAAATCCAGTTTTTGTCTATTGGCACTTTTAAGCGAGAAGCGTTTAATAAGAGGCATCGCCAGCAACATGCAAATAGGTTAGCGGATGCAAGTGACCAATTACTTTAAACACAAACTGAAAACCCAGCAGCAAATCGGCTTATGGATTGGCAGATGCCTATGGAACCGAGATTGCGGCAAATGCAGGTTATGACTGGCTGCTGATTGATGGTGAGCATGCACCCAGTGATTTGAGAACGACTTTGTCGCAACTGCAAAGTATTGCTGCTTATCCCTCGCAAGCAGTAGTACGACCACCCATTGGTAGCGTACAACTGATCAAGCAACTCCTTGATATCGGTGCACAAACGCTGTTGATTCCGATGGTAGAAACCGTGGAACAGGCCGAACTCATGGTCAGGGCAGTCCGTTATCCGCCTGAAGGAATTCGTGGCGTTGGTGCTGCACTGGCACGTGCCACCCGCTGGAACAGCATTCCAAATTATTATCAGACGGCACATGAAGAAATCTGTTTATTAATCCAGATTGAATCGGTCACAGGACTTGAAAATCTGGATGCTATTCTTCAGATCGACGGGATTGATGGCGTGTTTATTGGCGCCGTTGATCTATCTGCCACTATGGGTTATCAAGGTGATCCGAATCATCCTGAAGTACAAAAAGCTGTAATTGATGCAATCCAGCGGATTCGTTCTGCAGGCAAAGCTGCAGGAATTCTGTCAACCCAGCATGAAGTGACGCAAAAATATATCGAACTTGGCACTGAGTTTGTAGCAGTGGGCGTAGATACCAGTATTTTGATGAATTCCTTGCGTGATCTATTGGGGAAATATAAAAAGGATATCAATGTGATTAATCCGACTAGCGGTTATTAATCAACAAGAGATTCTGAATGAATAGCTTGCTTAGATTTTTAGTTTATTTTTAACCGGAAATTCTTTAGATGAGCTATTCATTCAGCCATAAGAAAATCATAATGAACCTTCAAGATGCAGAACAATTTTTACAAGAACAGCAGAACATCTTAGAGAACCAACGTCAGCAAAAAACTAGACGAGTGCAACAAGCCTTTTTTATGATTCACGTACTGTTTGTAGCCTTAAATGCTATTCTCTTGATCCTAAATTATCAAAAGACGGGAGAGTGGAACTTGCTGTACCTCGGGCTGAGTTTCATGTCTCTAATATTGATTTTAAGGTATTTAAAGACAGGTTTTGTTTATCAACGGAAATGAAGTAACGTTAAAATGAATTTTAGATCATAAAAATCAAAAGCCTAATAATTAACAAAGCATGAAAAAAGTTCTTAAAAATCCCATTCTATTGTCATTACAATGTAATTTTGCTTTTGCTGGATAAATAGCTTACACTGGCTGCACTTCAAGCAAGTACTGTTCTTGCTTCTATTATTATTTTAAGCTGATTGTGATGTACTTTTTAGTTCAAGTATTTGAACTCAAATAAGATCTACTAACCATAGAACTATTATGTAAACTAGGTTGTTATTAATCTCTCTCCATATAGTCACAAAAAGCTCATATCGTGTGAGTAAATATTTTGATCAAAATCAATGAATGGCATATTGCCACTGCCGCTGATGGCAATGAAATTAACGTGAAACTGGTTCCATTAAAGCGCAAGCAAAATACAATGGACGGTTTTATCTGGGTTGAGGTCGGTAAAATGATTCAATTGCCAACGGGTGAGGAATTTCAGTTCAATCTCGATGGTAAAAGTTTCTATACTGGGGTAAACCAGCTTTATCGTCTGTGTTAAGCAGATCAATATCGTAAAAAGTGGCTGATTAATATCGCCACTTTTTTAGTTTCAGGGTATCAAAACTTTGATCTTCCTGAATTTCCAGAATCTCTGCACTGTCTTCTTTCCAGTCGCCTAGTACAATTCTTCTTTTCTGGGCTAACTGATGAATGGCTGCGCGATGCGTATGACCATGGATTAGTACATCTACATCCTGTAATGCCAGCTCAACTGCATGTGGGTTGACGTCCATCACTTCATAGCTTTTAAACTGTTGTGCCTGATGGCTTTGTTGACGAAAGCGGTTGGCTAGTCTGGTTCGAAATGAGAGAGGGGTTTTTCTTAAGAAGCCAAGTAGCCAGGGATGACGAATAATCTTTTTAAAACGCTGATAGGAGACGTCATCGGTACATAGGGCATCGCCATGTTCCAGGCGAAAATGTGTTCCGGCAATGATTAGCTGATCGATTTCGGGAAGAAGCTGCCCGCCAAATCGAGCTAAAAATTTACTTCCTAAGACAAAATCCCGGTTGCCGGCCTGAAAATAGACTTGATTCCCAGCCTGAGTAAACTGTTTTAATGCAGTGACAATTTCGTCCAGCCATGGAGAGGTATAGTCATCACCAATCCAGGCATTGAACCAGTCACCCAGAATATACAATTGGGTATTTTGATTTTGATATTCAGTTAATAAATCTAAAAACCCCCGAACAAGTCGAGGGTGATCAGGTGACAAATGTAAATCTGAGATAAACAGATAGGTCACGAATCTTTTCCTTTTATTCCTCTCTAGATCCCTCATTCATATGAGGGATTTTCCATTACACTGTTTTAAAGTGTTGCTTTAAAACTCATAAAAGAACGGAGAGGACGTTTTTTATTCAGAAATGATTTTTGCAGATTCGATTACTACGTTTTCTAGAGGAACGTCAGCGTGGTAGCCACGGTTGCCAGTACGTACGTTTTTGATTTCGTTCA
Source organism: Acinetobacter endophylla (assembly GCF_053543775.1). Lineage (NCBI taxonomy): Bacteria > Pseudomonadati > Pseudomonadota > Gammaproteobacteria > Moraxellales > Moraxellaceae > Acinetobacter > Acinetobacter endophylla. The sequence continues at coordinate 131,486 of NZ_JBLVOM010000240.1, forward strand.
CAACGTCCATACCTTCAACGACTTTACCAAATACGGCATAACCCCAACCTTGAGCAGTTTTGCCAGAGTGGTTAAGGAATGAGTTGTTTTTCACGTTAATGAAGAACTGAGCAGAAGCAGAGTGCGGTGCCTGAGTACGCGCCATTGCAATCGTACCTTCGTCATTGGTCAAGCCGTTGTCTGCTTCGTTTTCGATTGCATCACGTGTTGCTTTTTCTTTGAAGTTTTCATCCATGCCGCCGCCTTGGATCATGAAACCATCAATAACACGGTGGAAAATTACGCCGTCATAAAAACCGTCACGTACGTATTCTAAAAAGTTAGCTACGGTTTTAGGTGCTTTTTCAGCATTGAGTTCTAGAACAATACGACCTTTATTGGTGTTTAATTCGACTTGAGGAAAACTCATTGTGTAATCTCCTGATCATGGACGAGTGCCATGGTTTTTTCTGAATGAGTGAAGCATAAGCAAACTACATTCGACAAGGCAAGTAAAAACATTATTTTCTTTGTTAAAAGCATAAAAATAATACCTTATTTATACGTTGATTTATCAAGGCATTTCAGATATTGCCCTATCAGGTACCCTATTTTGAATTGGCGTAAATTAATGATTTTACTGCTTGTACAAGCACTGATATTTTAGTTTCAGGCAACTCGCCGTATTTTCATTTTTTAAAATGGGTGAATTGAAATCAAATACCATAGTTAGCGGTTGAGAGATTATTCACCTCTAGTTAAACTAAGGAACTTTGATAATGAATATGCGTACAACCTGTGCGATTAAATATTCGTTAATCCCTTTTTAACTTTAGAAGTGAATGATTGATCATGAAGCCAAATGATGTTGTGACATCTCTGCCCGAGAACCCGACCCAAAAGAACAATGCAGTCGATTCAGTGCAGCAGCAAGAACAACAACCGGGCTTGGACTTTGTACGTCAGGTCATTACCGATGATTTAGCCGCTGGTCGTACTCAACAGGTGGTGACGCGTTTTCCGCCTGAGCCGAATGGCTATTTACATATTGGCCATGTGAAAGCAATTTGCTTGAACTTCGGAATTGCTGAAGAATTTAAAGGTGTGTGTAACCTGCGTTTTGACGATACCAACCCGGATGCCGAAGAGCAGGAATATGTGGATGGTATTGCCAATGATGTGAAATGGCTGGGTTTCCAATGGGAAGGCGAGCCGCGTTATGCATCAAGCTATTTCGATCAACTTTATACCTGGGCAGTTCAGCTGATTGAGCAGGGCGATGCCTATGTGGATTTGCAAAGCCCTGAAGAGATCCGTTTAAACCGCGGTAATTTCGTTGAGCCAGGCAAGAACTCGCCACAACGCGATGCAACGGTTGCAGAAAACCTGGAGCGTTTTGAGAAAATGCGCAGCGGTGAATATGCAGAAGGTCAGGCTGTATTACGTGCCAAGATTGATATGACTTCACCGAACGTGCATATGCGTGATCCGATTCTGTATCGTATCCTGCATTCTGAACACCATCAGACTGGCGATAAATGGAAAATTTATCCAATGTATGACTATGCGCATCCATTGTCTGATGCGATTGAAGGCATTACGCATTCACTCTGTACCCTGGAATTCCAGGATCATCGTCCGTTCTATGATTGGGTAGTGGCAAAAGTTAAATCACCATCCGTGCCACGTCAGTATGAATCGAGCCGTTTGAATGTGGACTATACCATCACCTCGAAACGTAAATTACGTAAACTGGTGGAAGGTAGCTATGTTCAGGGCTGGGATGACCCACGTATGCCAACTGTAGTCGGTATGCGTCGTCGTGGTTTCACACCTGAAGGTCTACGTGATTTCTGTCAACGTGTCGGTGTATCGAAAGTTGATGGAAGTATTGTCGATGTAGCTATGCTGGAATACTGTATTCGCCAGTCTCTGGAAAATACTGCCGCTCGTGGTATGGCTGTGTTAAATCCATTAAAAGTGACTTTAACCAACTTGCCAGCCGATATGGACCTGACCCATTCACGTCATCCGAATGTCGATATGGGCGAGCGCGTTATTCCATTGACGACTGAGCTGTATATTGACCGTAAAGACTTTGAAGAAGAGCCACCAAAAGGCTTTAAACGTCTGATTCCAGGAGGTGAAGTTCGTTTACGTCATGCCTATGTCATCAAATGTGACGAAGTCATTAAAGATGAAAATGGTGAAGTGGTTGAGCTGAAATGTTCGATTGATCCTGAAACTTTAGGTAAAAATCCTGAAGGTCGTAAGGTGAAAGGCGTGATTCACTGGGTATCTGCGACAAAAGGCGTTCCTGCGGAAGTGCGTATTTACGACCGTCTGTTTACTGAATCTGATCCTGAGGTGGGCGATGACTTCTTGGCAAACCTGAACCCTGAATCATTGAAGGTAGTTCAGGCCGTGATTGAGCCTGCTTTGGCACAAGCACAACCGGAAGACCGTTTCCAGTTTGAGCGTGAAGGCTATTTTGTGGCTGATCAATATGATCATTCCAGCGAAAAACCGGTATTCAACCGTATTCTGGATCTTAAGGACAGCTTTAAACCAGGCAAATAAGCTGGTTTAAGTCAGAATGTAAAAAGCCCAACTCTGGTTGGGCTTTTTCAATACAGCAGGGAAAATTGCATGATTGTGCGTGATAAGAATAATAGTTTGGGCTTACTGTTTGCCTGGCAGGGAACGATTCTGCCCAAGGTGCTGCCCGCATTGGTTTTGGTGGTTTTTATTTCCGCTTTACTAGTGTATTTGAGTCAGGCGCATTTCGTGAGCCTTCCTGCTGTCCCGGCAATTGGCTTTACCATTTTTGGTGTCATTCTTTCGATCTTTCTGAGTTTTAGAAATACGGCCTGCTATGATCGCTGGTGGGAAGGGCGCAAGCTTTGGGGTGCGTTGATTGCAACCACGCGTCATTTATGCCGTGACAGCCATGTGCTAGATGATCAAATCCGTGAAGTTTTGCTATATCGCATGATGCTGTTTACCCATCTATTACGTGATCGGCTGAGACAGCAAACGCCCAGTATTCAGGCTTATGAAGCCACTGCCGGTTTTGAACCCAAGTCATTTGAGCAATTGCCCATGCAAATCAATCCATCCCAATGGGTGCTGGAACAGATGCAAAAAGAGCTGGTGCAGCAATATAAGCAGGGCAAGATCAGCGATATTATTTATAATAACCTGAATCAGCACACTGTGGCTTTGGGAGATATTCAGGCTGGTTGTGACCGGATTTTGTCCACGCCATTACCATTTTCTTATTCGGTATTGTTACATCGTGCGGTTTATTCTTTTTGCTTTATCCTGCCTTTCAGTTTGCAGGCAAATTTAGGCCTGTGGACACCAATTCTGGTTGGATTGATTGCCTATATGCTACTCGGGCTGGATGAACTCAGTGCGGAACTGGAAGAGCCCTTTGGCTTGCAGGACAACGATCTGCCGCTAGATTCAATTGTGCGACTGGTCGAGCGGGAAACCCTAAGTTCTTTAGGTAAAGCACTACCTGAGGCAATTCAAGCCAGAAAAGGCTATTTGACTTGATTCCTTATCAACATCATCAAAATGTAAAACACGAACTTAAAATTTCTTGCTCACAAAAAATCATCGGCAGGCTGAGCTTTAAATTAACGATGTTTAAGATTGGTCAGGTCTGACACTTTGGTTTTAGCCTGATCTTGCAATTCACGGTATTGTTGCAAACGCAGATTGGCTTTATCTCTGAGTTTTTTCTTGATGTACAGCGCCAATGCGAAACTGGTCGTGGTCAGGGTCAGGAACATGCTGTTCATAAAACTCATCATCGAGCTGATATAACCAATCGTGGTCAGGCGATTCATCATATAAATTACTTGCGGGCTACTTTCCACACCGGTAATCGCCCAGGTACACAAATGTTCGCAATTATTAATAATCAGATGATAGTTGTTTTCATGCATTCTGGACCGCATGCGGCGCACCACTTTACGACCTTTATATTTTGCCGAGTCATAATGTTGCATATGAATTGGTTTGCCATGACTGAATTTTTCAATAGAAGTTATTTCAATCGGGCGTTTCTTGAATAAATGCGCAAAGCCGGAATAATGAATGACACGACCACGTCCGGCGTAAATCCCATGATGGGTATAACCGAAATGTTTAACCATAAGATGTGCGCCTATGGGAAACCGTTTAGTCTGTTGCATATCAGAATTAAGCCATTTAAAAAAGCATTGTCGTTTAATAGGAAGTGTACTGTGTTTTGCTAAATTAATCGATGCCTTGCCTGAGTTTCAGATCAGAATTGAAGAGTTATTAAGCCAAGTTTTAAAGGAGCTAGAAGAGAGCAGAATTTAGAACATATTCTTCTGATAAAGGTTTTAAATAGCCTAAGCAAGTACTAAAATTTCTGCAAAATCACAAGCATGGATCAAGGAAGTCATTCAACATTTTCTGCCTGATCCCTGAAGCTTTTAAAGTTGAAGTTAATAAACTATGCTGAAATAGAGAAGACCAAACCCTTAAACTAAACTTTCAAGCATAAAAAAAGCACCTGACTACGCAAGTGCTTTCTTTATACGGCTGTAACCTTGGCCGATTACTGCAATGGCAAGTGCTGAAGTTCATTCAGTTCTTTGCGGCTATAGCCGCGAGATACAAGAACCTTTTTAATTCCGATGATGATTTCTTCATCAGTAGCTTTAGAAAGTGCTTCAAGAAGCTGTTCATTTGTCTTGCAAGAGCAATCATTTTCAACACAAGCAATTTGATTCTTGTGTTCATTGTGTTGTTCATGAGAAAACAACTTTTGCCAAAAACTCATAGAGCCTTCATACAACAACCTAACATAGAGTGAAATATAGCCAATTAAATAAATAAAGCAATAGGACCTATGTGATAAAAGCAGCAGTCAGGCTAGAAAATTTCCGATTGAAGCCTAAAGGTCTAACGATATTTCTTGCTGTACAAGTCAATATTTATTATTAAATACATGATTTATAGTATAAAAAATGGAGCTTCAAAAAGCTCCATTTTTGTAACAATATAATAAATTGAAACAAATTCTTTATACTTTTTCCAACAATACACCCGTTTCAACATGATGTGTATACGGGAACTGGTCAAACATGGCGAACTTGCTGATTCTATGCGTTTGAGACAACTGTTTCAGATTGTCATATAAGGTATCTGGATTACAAGAAATGTAAATAATACGCTGGAAACGCTGTAACAGTTTCAGCGTTTCATCATCAATACCAGCACGCGGTGGATCGACAAATACCGTATCAAAATCATAAGTCGAAATGTCAATTTGTGCTTCCTGCAAACGACGGAAAACACGTTCGCCATTATAGGCTTGAGTGAATTCTTCGGCAGACAGACGCGCAACCTGAATATTTTCAATCTGGTTCTGCTCAATATTCCACTCAGCTGCATAAACTGAAGATTTGGCTAATTCAGTGGCCAAAACACGGCGGAATTTGGTCGAAAGCGGCAGGGTAAAGTTCCCATTGCCACAGTAGAGTTCCAGCAAATCTTTATCTGATTGTTCCGCTGCATCACATGCCCATTCCAGCATTTTTTGACAAACTTGTGCATTGGGCTGGGTGAAGCTGCTTTCGATCTGCTTATATTTATAGTGACGATCAAAAACAGACAGTTCTTCCACCACATATTCATCAGTCAGGACGAATTTCTGGCCACGGCTTCGGCCAATCAGTTTAATATTCAGTTTTTCCGCCAGTGCTTTTGCTGCAGGTTCCCAGCTTTCATCCAGCTTGCGGTGATAAATCAGGGAAACTAGGACTTGGCCACTTAAAGTCGCCAGAAAATGGACTTCAAATAGACGATGACCCAGATTGGCATCTGCCTTGAATGCTTCAAGTAATTGTGGCATCAAGTCATTAATGCTGCGGTCTGCAATTGGAAATTCATCAATACGAATGACTTTTTTATTGTTGTTCTCGTCACGTTCGAACATGGCATAAAACAGATCATCTTCAGTATGCCAGATCCGGAATTCAGCACGCATGCGGAAATATTTTTCAGGAGACTGGAATACTTCTAAAGCAGGTGGTTGATATTCGGCAAACTGAGCGCTGATGCGTTCAATTTTGGCTTCAAGTTGTTGCTGATAAGATGAAGTCATATGCAGTAAGAAATCGCAAATATTTTAAAGCGCAAATGGTAGCAAAAAATTGCCGATCTGCCTAAGCCTATTGTAGTCAAGCCGCTTTAAAAGCTGCATAAAAAAGACCAAACCTTCTGAGGAGAGAGGTTTGGCCATAAAGAGGAAAGATTTAAGCTAAAAATGCTGAGATGATTGGACTGATTTAGAGATTATCCATCGTCATCAAGCTGGCATTGCCGCCTGCCGCCGCCGTATTGATACTGATCGCGCGTTCAATCACAAATCGCTCGACCGGAATATCATAGTTGCCCGAACTTAAATGGGTGATACCAATAATTGGACCTTGGCGTGTTGCAATGCGTTTCTGCAAGTCAATCAGTTCAGTAGTGTCACCATGATGCAGGACGGCCTCAAATACACCTGTTTCAATATCCCGGACCACTTTAAATTGCTTGCTAACCGCGGCTGGCATGGTTGGTAAATATTTCAGAATAAAAGTATTGTTTGCCAGTACCGCAGGACGACTGCCAACCGATAAAATCGCCAGAATTTGCTGAATCTGGTCTTGATCCCTATGTGCTAACGAGAGAACGCTTTCACGTGGCAAGATCATGTATTGATTTTCCTCGCCAGTTGGGCCTTGCAGGCTAAAGCTTTGACCAGTCGCAATTTGCATAGGCGCTTTTAAAGATAAAGTTGGGAAAGTTTTAGCTACCCAGGCTTTAAACTCCTGAACAAGTTTATGTTCAACAAGTGCTGGCTCAGCTTGAGCTGCATAAGGCTGAGCCAGTTTTTTCTCGGATACTTGATGCATTAAACGATAGATATACAACGGGCCACCCGCTTTCGGGCCGGTGCCGGACAGACCTTCACCACCAAAAGGCTGGACGCCCACGACCGCACCAACGATATTGCGGTTGATATACAGGTTGCCGACTTCCGCTCGTGCAATCACGGTTTGCATGGTTTCATCAATACGCGTGTGCAAGCCCATGGTCAGGCCATAACCCTTGCTGTTGATCTGATCTAACAACTGTTCCAGTTCGCCATATTTATAGCTGATCAGATGCAGTACCGGGCCAAACACTTCACGTTCCAGATCATCCAGATTTGGAAGTTCAATCAGGGTTGGTGCAATGAATGTTCCTGGAGTTAATTCAGTCTGGTCCTGATTAAACATCAACTGATGAACTGTATGACCTTTGCTGCGCATCTGCTCGATATGCTTTTGGATATTTTGCTGGGCTTCTGCATCAATCACTGGACCAATATCGGTTTTCAGCAAGACCGGATTGCCAACGCGCAACTGTTGCATCGCACCTTTGAGCATGCTGCGTACGGCCTCCAGATTATCTTCCTGAACACAGAGGACACGCAGGGCAGAACAGCGCTGACCGGCACTGTCATAGGCAGAGCTCACAACATCCAACACCACCTGTTCAGTCAATGCAGATGAATCCACAATCATGGCATTTTGACCACCAGTTTCAGCAATCAGGGTGACGCTTTCTCCAAACTGGTTTATTCGTTCTGCCACGGTTTTTTGTAGAATTTGGGCGACCTCGGTGGAACCGGTAAACATGATGCCCTGAATACGTGGATCTGCACTGAGCTGTGCACCAATGGTTTCACCACGGCCCGGCAATAGCTGTAACACATCCTGCGGAATGCCGGCTTCCCATAAAATCTGTACGGCTTGTGCTGCAATGAGCGGTGTTTGTTCAGCCGGTTTGGCAATCACGGTATTGCCAGCGACCAGCGCTGCTGAAATCTGACCGGTAAAAATCGCCAGCGGGAAGTTCCATGGACTGATACATAGTACAGTACCTAAAGGCTGGATCTGTACATTGTCACTGAGATCCAAAACTTGAGCTGCATAGTAACGCAAGAAATCTACCGCCTCACGTACTTCGGCAATCGCATTGGCATAGGTTTTACCTGCTTCGCGAGAAAGAAGAACCATGAGCGGAAGCAAACGCTGTTCCATCAGTTCTGCGGCTTTATTCAGGCAGGCAGCACGCTCATTTTTTGGCAGATTGGCCCAGAAACTTTGTGCATTAACTGCTTGAGTGAGTGCAATTTCAGCCTGTTCAGAAGTTGCTTCATAGACTGTGCCGACCACATCCTGATGGTGTGCTGGATTGATCACTGGAACTGCATGGGGCGTATCCACGCTGCTAAATGCCGTTCCCATAGCAGCTGACTGAAATTGCGTATTTGCCAGACTGGATGCGACTTCATTTAAAATACTGAGTTCAGCATCATTGGCCAAATCGAGTCCTGAAGAGTTCAATCGTTCATCGGCATAAAGATCTTGCGGATAGGGAATATGCGGATGCTTGGCACCCAATACGCTTTCCTGTTTTGACGCCTTTAAAATGGTTTGCTGTGGATTTTCAATCAAATCTTCAATTTTCAAGGTTTTGTCAGCAATACGATTGACGAAGGAGGTATTGGCACCATTTTCCAGTAAGCGGCGCACCAGATAAGCCAGCAAGGTTTCATGATTGCCGACTGGCGCATAGATCCGGCATGGTACACCGAGTTTATTTTTCGATGGATCGCCCACGACATTTTCATACAGTGGTTCGCCCATGCCATGCAGACATTGGAACTCATATTGGCCGGCATAATACTGCTCAGGTTGTGCCAGCTGATAGATCGTCGCTACCGTTTGTGCATTGTGAGTGGCAAATTGTGGGTAGATATAATCCGGTTCAGCCAACAGCTTACGCGCACAAGCAATATAAGACAGATCCGTATGCACCTTACGAGTAAATACCGGATAATCTGACATTCCATCAATTTGGGCTTTCTTGATTTCGCTGTCCCAATATGCGCCTTTGACCAGACGAATCATCAAGCGTTTCTGGCTGCGCTTCGCCAGATCAATGATGTAATCCACTACATAGAAGCAGCGTTTCTGATAGGCCTGAATCACAAAGCCAATGCCTTTCCAGTCCTGTAATTGTGGTTCAAAACACAGGCGTTCTAACAGTTCAAGTGAAATCTCAAGGCGATCACTTTCTTCAGCATCGATATTTAAACCAATATTGTATTGCTTGGCCAAGACCGCGAGTTTCAGTACTTTTGCATAGAGCTCATCATGCACGCGATCCATTTGCGAACGCTGATAACGGGGGTGCAGCGCAGAGAGTTTGATAGAAATGCCAGGCCCGTCATAAACATCCTTATCCTGCGAAGATTGACCAATGGCATGAATGGCTTGCTGATAATCCTGATAATAACGTTCAGCATCCGGATCGGTCAGTGCTGCTTCACCCAGCATGTCATAGGAATAGCGAAAGCCTTTTTCTTCCAACGGTTCGGCATTTTTCAGGGCTTCATCAATGGTTTCACCCGTGACAAACTGCTCGCCCATCATGCGCATGGCAACATCGACAGCCTTACGGATAATCCCGCGGCCACTGCGTGCCAAAAGACCGGTCAATAAGCTAGACAGGCTTTTTTGCTGTGGGGTTTCCATCAGCTTGCCGGTCAGCATCAGTCCCCAGGCTGCTGCATTCACAAACATCAATTGGCTCTGGCCCAAATGTTCTTTCCAGTTACCTTGATTGATTTTGTCACGGATCAGCAAGTCACGTGTGGCTTTGTCCGGAATCCGCAGTAAGGCTTCTGCCAGACACATCAGGGCAATGCCTTCCTGAGAAGATAAAGAAAATTCCTGCAATAAGCCTTGGACAATACCGGCTTTCCCAGTGGAACTTTTGCGTTCACGTAAGGAATGTGCGAGATCAAAGGCAAGCGCCTGAATCTTGTCACTCATCTCGGAAGAAATTTCACTATGGGCCAATAACTCTTCGACGCATTCAGTTTCTGCACGACGCCATACCGTATTAATACGTTCTTCGTATTGGTTTTTGTGTTTAAATTCAGCAATATAATTTGAGTGCTGGGCTGAATCTAAAATTGAATCTGGGCGGAGAGTGGTTGGCATAGTGACTTCCTGTACTGCGTCAATCAGTTCTTTGAGGTGAATGAGTTTTAATCTATAATCACAGAATATTTGACGAATATCTCACTATAGTTTTCGCTTTTTTTAGAGAATAATTCTAATGCCAAGTCCTTATTTGAACCTTGACCGTATAGATATTCGTATACTGGGTTTATTGCAATCCGATGCCAAGCTATCCAATATCAAACTGGCTGAACTGGTCAATTTGTCGCCTACAGCAGCCTTGGCGCGTGTACAAAAGCTGACCCGGGAAGGTTTTATTGTGGGCTATGAAGCGCGCCTCAATCCAGTCATGTTGAATAATGGTTTTGTGGTCTTTGTTGAAATTTTATTGGATAAAACCACGCCGAATGTTTTAGATGAATTTTCCCATGCTGTGCGGCAGATTCCTGAAATTATCGAGTGTCATATGATCAGTGGCGGGTTTGATTTCGTGGTAAAAATCCGCTGTGCCAATATGGATGAGTTCCGGAAAATCTCTGGTCAGATCTTGTGGCAATTGCCCGGAATTAAAGAAACGCGCAGTTATCCGGTGATGGAAGTGATTAAAGAAAGTCAGCAGATCCATCTGAAAATGCCGGGAAAAGCCAAGTAATTTTCAAGAACTTCATTTGTGAATCTAAGAAACATAAAAGGGACGATTAAGTCCCTTTTATGTGCAAGAAAAAAGGTGATTATTTTTTCATTTCTGCCATTTCTTTTTGATACTCGGCTTTAGCCATTTCAAAGCGTTTGACCACATCAGCACTCGGTGCTTTATCCAGCAGGCTGACGATGATAATGCTGAGGGTGGCCAGAATAAAGCCTGGAATGATCTCATACAGACCGGTATCACCCATATAATTTTTCCAGACAATTACAGTCATGGCACCAACCACCATACCCACAATTGCGCCGTTGAGGGTCATTCGTTTCCAGAATAGCGACAAGATAATCAGCGGGCCAAATGCAGCACCAAAGCCCGCCCAGGCATAAGCCACCAGACCCAAAACCTTACTGTTCGGATTAATCGCCAGTGAAATGGCAATTAGGGCAATCACCAAGACCATGCCGCGACCGACCCAGATCAGTTCTTTTTGTGAAGCATTTTTACGCAGGAAACTCTTATATAAATCTTCGGTCAGGGTGGTTGAGCAGACCAGAAGCTGACAGCTCAAGGTGCTCATAATTGCCGCCAAGATAGCAGCCAGAATGATTCCGGCAATCCATGGATTAAACAGGATTTTGGTCAACTCCATAAATACCGTTTCAGGGTTTTGATTCACCACCGAAGCCAATGCGGGATTGACACTGAAGTAGGCAATACCGATATAACCGGCAGCCACTGCACCGCCTAGGCATAGAATCATCCAGGTCATGCCAATACGGCGTGCAGCAGGAATGGTTTTGACCGAATCTGCTGCCATAAAACGCACCAGAATATGCGGCTGACCAAAATAACCCAAGCCCCAAGCCAGACTGGAAATAATCGCAACGGTGCTTAAACCTTCAAGCATGCTTGAAGCATGTGGGCGAGCCGATTCAAGGATGACACTCACTTGCTGGCTGTTGTCGCCCAGAGCCAAGAAGGTAATGATCGGAGTCAGCAATAAGGCAAAAATCATCAAACCGGCTTGGAATGTATCTGTCCAGCTGATCGCCAAAAAGCCACCAATACAAACATAAAGAATCGTCGCCATCGCACCAATCACAAGCGCTGTGGTGTAATCCCAGCCAAACAGGCTTTCAAACAGTCGTGCACCTGCGACCATGCCTGAGGCACAATAAATTGCAAAGAACACCAGAATCACCAAGGCAGACAAGACCCGTAAAATACGTTTACGATCGGAAAAACGGCTAGTGAAATAATCCGGCAAGGTTAGAGCATTGTTCTGATATTCAGTATGGGCGCGCAGTCGACCTGCCACGAGTAACCAGTTCAGCCATGCACCGATAATCAAACCGATCGCAATCCAGACTTCTGACAGACCAGACAAGTAAATGGCTCCTGGAAGACCCATCAACAGCCAGCCACTCATATCCGATGCGCCCGCCGAAAGTGCAGTGACGACACTGCCCAGACTCCGTCCACCTAGAATATATTCGTCAAAATTGGAGGTGGCACGATAAGCATATAAACCGATTGCAATCATGGCGATAATATAAAACATGAAAGTAATCAGGGTGGGGTTTAAAGAAGTCATGGGCAGGTCATCCTGTAAATATGGAAATCATCGTCCAAGATGATTTTTTGTACTGAGATTGCAAGGAGGTGATTCAAGCATGGTTTAAAAATTACACTCTGTAACAATTACACAGCTTTTATGTATACCTATTGTAAATAGAGTAGTAATTCACTGAAATTGAATTAGGAATAACTTGAGCGGATAAAAGGCAATACGACGTCGAATTCAGGGGAAAAGTGGAAATTTTGAATAAATAATGAAAATATTTGAATCTTAGCCAATTGCTTACACAATCTTACAAAACTCACAGCTTTAGCGTATTGGTAATAAATCGTAGCAAATCTAGGTTAAAGTCTTCCTATTAGGCCTGTATTTGTTTGCTCATATTAATGTCACACCAAATACGGTGCATCGCCAAGAGTATTTTTTAGTGGACAATATGCTTCAAATCGAACCGACCCGCATTGAACGTGATTTATTGGGGGAAAAACAAATCCCGTTGCATAGCTATTATGGGATTCATACCTTACGTGCCATCGAAAATTTTAAGATTTCTGGATTGGCGGTGGGGCAACAAACGCACTTTATTCGTGCTTTGGCCCAAGTGAAAAAAGCTTCGGCACAAGCCAATCTGCACTTTCAAAAATTGTCCGAGCAGACCAGTACTGCCATTCAGAAAGCTTGTGATGAATTGATTCAGCATCCGGAAGCGTGGCAAACGGCATTTCCACTCGATCCTTATCAGGGCGGTGCCGGAACCTCCATCAATATGAATGCCAATGAGGTGATTGCCAATATTGCCCTAGAAATGTCGGGCCATCAGAAAGGTGATTATCACATTCTGCATCCGAATGATCACGTCAATACCTCGCAATCGACCAATGATGTCTATCCAACGGCTTTGCGTCTGGCGACCTATAGCAGTCTGGATGAGTTATTGAGCGTGCTTAAAGCATTGATTGACTGTATCGATCATAAAGCTGCCGAATTTGAATATGTCATCAAGATGGGACGTACCCAGTTACAAGATGCCGTGCCGATGACCATGGAACAGGAATTCCGGGCATTTGCCACCTTATTAAAAGAAGACCTGAAGCTGATTGGACAGATGCGACAGTTATTGCTGGAAGTCAATTTAGGCGCCACCGCCATTGGGACCGGGGTGAATACACCGCCGGGCTATGCCAAGCGGGTGGTGGAAATCTTGGCGCACCTGACAGGTTTACCTTTAAAAGGTGCAGCAGATTATGTCGAGGCGACCAGCGATTGTGGCGTCTTTATTATCTTGTCGAGCAGTTTAAAACGTCTGGCAGTGAAATTGTCCAAAATCTGTAATGACTTGCGCTTGCTCAGCTCGGGGCCGCGTACAGGGTTAGCTGAAATTCGCTTACCTGAGTTACAGGCAGGTTCTTCGATCATGCCGGCAAAAATCAATCCGGTAATTCCAGAAGTTGTGAATCAGATTGCATTCCGGGTGATTGGTAATGACTTAACCATTACTATGGCTGCGGAAGCCGGGCAGTTACAATTGAATGTCATGGAACCTGTGATTGCCGTGGCGATGAATGAATCAATTCAATTATTGACCCAAGGCATGCAAACCCTGAATCAGAAATGTATTGCTGGTATTCAGGCCAATGAACAGATTTGCTTAAGTTCCGTCATGCGCAGTGTCGGGATTGTGACCTTGCTTGAACCGATTCTGGGACATGCCAAGTGTGATGAAATCGGCAAACAATGTATGTGGGAAAATAAAACCGTGCCACAGGTGGTATTAGAGTTAGGCTTATTGAGTGAAGCGCAATTAGAAGAGATTTTTGCATTTGAAAATCTGGTGTCTGAAATACCTGTAGCAGAGAGTCAGCTCGAACAGGTTTCTTGATAGCATAAATTGTCTTGAAACAGCTCAAATCAACTGATCGTTGTGATTTTGACAATTTGCCTCAAGTTCGATATGTGGATTTGAGGCATTTTCATCTAGACTAGGGTCTGAACTTTATTTGGCTGGGTAAATGGCGATGTTTGATAAAATCAGTGCATTATTTAAAACTAATAAACCGACTGCTGCACAGCTATATTTAGACGAGCAGAATATCCAGCATGTCGAAGGCACAGGTTATATCGTGGATGGCATTGATTTAAATCAGGAACTGACCACACGCTTAGAATATTTGTCCAATCGCCGTCTAAAACAGTTTGATGATTTAAAAGCTTTATACGACACCGCGATGCTGATCAATGAAAAGATTGATCTGGAAATTGCCCATCAGCGTTTTAATGTGACTTTGGGAAATACCGAAGAGAACCTGCTGCAATTTAAAATGATCCTCAAGAAGTTAAATGATTATTATCGTAACTTTCTGCGAGAGAAAAAATAAGTGTTAAAAGTGGCTTGAAATCGAAGCGTATGGATGTGGCAAGACTGCATAAAAATAACAAAATATCCTGAGATCATCGTGCTAGTATAAGCCTCAGGTTATTTAGACTTTAAAGCTATATCCATGTTCCAACAAGAAATTTCCCAACTCAATTTACCACAACTCAAAGCAGGCGAGAAACGCTGGTTAGGCAATCTGCAAGGTTCCTCGACGGCATTGTTGCTCAAAGAAATCGTGCAGCAGCAATCGCGTTTATTTATCGTGATTGCACGTAATAATCAGCATTTGGGTCAACTGGAAAGTGAACTGGAATTTTATGGGGTTAAACCCACGATTTTTCCAGATTGGGAAATCTTGCCTTATGACCGTCTCTCCCCCCATCAGGATATTGTCTCGGAACGTCTGGCAATCTTATCCAATATGCCAAAAACTGGCGTACTGTTGCTGTCCGCCTCAACTTTGGCACAACGTGTGGCGCCGACCTCATGGATTCTGGGTGAGCATTTCGATATTCATGTCGGTCAGAAATTTGATCTGGAACAACAAAAGAAAAAGTTGATTCAGGCCGGTTATCATCTGGTCGATACCGTCTATGATCCAGGTGAATTCGCGGTACGCGGCAGTATCATGGATATCTACGCATCGGGACAGGAAGCACCGATTCGGATTGACCTGTTTGATGATGAAATTGAAAGCCTGAAATTTTTCGATGCCGAAACTCAGCGCACCACGCAAAGTTTGCAGCAGTTTACCGTATTGCCGGCACAGGAATTTCCGCTCAAGGAAGGTCGTGCCACTTTCCGTGACCGCTATGCCGAATTTTTCCCGACCGCGAATCCAAAGAAAAACCCGATCTATCAGGATGTGATGGATGGCATAGTCTCGCCGGGAATCGAGTTTTATTTGCCCTTGTTTTTCAGCGCGGAAGCCATGCAAGGCCAAAGTTCACTGATTTCGTACCTACCGAAGAATGGCATTGTCATTACAGATAAGGCTCTGGACGAAAGTCTCAGCCAGTTTTGGCAAGATGTGGTGCGCCGTTATGAAGATCGTCGCCACAATGTCGACCAACCGATCATGCCGCCTGAAAGCCTGTTTTTTCAGACCAATCAGGTGCTGGAGCAGCTGAACCAGTTTGCACGCATCATTGCCGCACAAACATCTTTTGATCAAAAAGCTGGGGTATTGAATCTTGATACCCAGTTGCCACCGCGTCTGCCCGTAGATCCGAAACGTGAAAAACCGTTTCATGAAATCAAAAAATATATTGATCAGGCTAATCATCCGGTATTGCTAGTGGCTGAAAGTGCTGGACGCCGGGAAAGTCTTAAAGATGCCTTAAGGCCAAGTCTGGGTGATATCCCCACGGTTGAAAATTTTGATAGTTTTATTCAATCTCTGTATGCAATTGCCATTACCAATGCGCCTTTAGAGCGTGGTCTGGTATTGACCGATCGTGTCAGCGTAATTTCTGAAAATCAGCTGTATGAACATCGCGTGGTACAGCGCCGTCGCAAACGTCAACAGGAAGTTTCCGAAGAGTTTCTGATCCGAAGTCTAACTGAGCTGACCATGGGCGCGCCTGTGGTACATATCGATTATGGGGTCGGACGTTATGCCGGTCTGGTCACCCTAAGTATTGATGATCAGGATCACGAATTTTTGCAGCTGGATTATGCGGATGCCGCCAAAGTCTATGTGCCGGTGACCAATCTACACTTAATCAGCCGGTACAGTGGTGGTGATCCGGATCTGGCACCTTTGCATAAACTGGGTACGGACGCATGGAATAAAGCCAAACGTAAAGCGCTGGAACAGATTCACGATGTCGCGGCCGAATTGCTGCATATTCAGGCACGGCGTTCTTCCAAGCCCGGGATCAGTTTTGAAATCGATCAAAGCCTGTATATGCAATTTGCCAGTGGCTTTGCCTATGAAGAAACACTGGATCAGGCCAATGCGATTGAAGCGACGTTGCATGACATGCAGCAGGCCAAGCCGATGGATCGTCTGGTGTGTGGTGATGTCGGGTTTGGTAAAACAGAAGTCGCAATGCGTGCCGCATTTGTTGCAGTACAGAATAACCGGCAGGTGGCGATTCTGGTACCGACCACTTTGCTGGCACAGCAGCATTATGATTCATTCAAAGACCGCTTCGCCGACTGGCCAGTCCGGATTGAAGTGCTGTCACGTTTCGGCTCTTCCAAAGCACATACCAAGACCATTGACGACCTGATTGAAGGTAAAGTCGATATTGTGATTGGTACACATAAGATTTTGCAGGAAAATGTTCAGTTTAAGAATCTTGGCTTGATGATTGTCGATGAAGAGCATCGTTTCGGGGTGCGCGACAAGGAACGAATCAAGGCGATGCGTGCCGATGTCGACATGCTGACACTGACTGCAACTCCAATTCCACGGACACTGAATATGGCCTTTAGTGGCATGCGTGATCTGTCGATTATCGCCACACCGCCGGCACGCCGTCTTGCGGTGAAAACCTTTGTGCAGGAACATACCGATGACACCATTAAAGAAGCGATTCTGCGTGAATTGCTGCGCGGTGGTCAGGTTTATTTTCTGCATAATGAAGTTGATACAATCGATCGTGCCGCCGAGCATATCCGTAAACTGGTGCCGGAAGCGCGGGTGATTGTGGCCCACGGGCAGATGCGTGAACGTGAACTGGAGCAGGTGATGCAGCAGTTCTATCACAAGGAATACAATGTTCTGGTATGTTCGACCATTATTGAAACCGGGATTGATGTTCCGAATGCCAATACCATTCTGATTGAACGTGCTGACAAGCTGGGCCTGGCACAATTACATCAGCTACGCGGACGTGTAGGACGCTCACACCATCAGGCTTATGCCTACTTAATGGTGCCGTCTTTAAAAGCCTTAAAAGGTGATGCAGAAAAACGTCTGGATGCCATTCAGCGTGCTTCGACCTTGGGTGCCGGTTTTATGCTGGCAACCGAAGATCTGGAAATTCGCGGCGCAGGTGAGTTACTAGGTGAGCAGCAGAGTGGTTCGATGCAGGCTATTGGTTATAGCCTGTATATGGAAATGCTGGAAAAAGCCACCAAAGCCATTCAAAAAGGCAAAACGCCAAACTTCGATGCACCATTGTCATTGACTGCCGAAATTACCCTGCATATGCCAGCGTTGATTCCAGATGAATATCTGGGTGATGTGCATCAACGTCTGTTGTTCTATAAACGCATCAGTAATACTGATACCCAGGAAAAACTGGACAATATCCGGATGGAATTGATCGATCGTTTTGGTATACCGCCGCAACCGGTCAAACAGCTCTTTGCTGTACATCAGATTCGATTGAAAGCCGAGCAGCTTGGTATTACTAAAATTGATATCAGCAGTCAGGGTGGGCATATTGAATTTGCACCGGATACTCCGGTTCAAGCCATGACGATTATCCAGATGATGCAGAAACATCCGACCTATTTCCGGATGGATGGCGGTCAACGTCTAAAAGTCATGGTCATGCTGGAAGACTATCAAAAGCGGATTCAGTTTATACAGGATTTACTGGACAGTCTGCTTAAAGAATTGCACTGATTTTATTCGATTAAATCAGCCTGAAAATTCAGTTTGGATTTCATTTTCCAATGAAGTTTGCAGGAACAACAGGCTTGATTTTTTTAATGAATTGTTTACAGTAATTGTTGTGATGTGCTTCGCAACAAATCATGAGAATTTGTCTTTAAACACATTGCTTTCAATATTCAGCTTCAGTTGGATATGTTAGTATTAGCCATCATTCTAATTTTGCATCATTTATAAAGATATGTTTAGTTTGCATCCACAACTTGCTCAAGATACGTTTTTTGTAGGCGACTTTCCTTTGTCAACATGTCGTTTGATGAATGATATGCAATTTCCCTGGCTCATTCTGATTCCACGTGTGCCGGGTGTCTCTGAATTATATGAATTGAGTCAAGCTGACCAAGAGCAGTTTTTAAGAGAGTCAAGCTGGTTATCAAGCCAGCTGGCACGTGTTTTCCGTGCAGATAAAATGAATGTAGCAGCGCTGGGTAATATGGTGCCGCAATTGCATTTTCATCATGTAGTTCGTTATCAGAACGACGTTGCATGGCCGAAGCCTGTTTGGGGTACACCTGCTGTTCCTTATAGCAGTGAAGTATTGGCACATATGCGTCAAACCTTAATGCTGGCTTTACGTGGTCAGGGCGACATGCCATTTGACTGGCGCATGGACTAATCAGCCAAGGCATTCCGAGAACCATGAACAGTTGCGGACTTCAGGGAGGGAGTGAGTGCAATTAGACGACTGGATTCAAAAAGAACCCCATCAGTTTGAGTATTTCCATCGCATGATGGGATACATCATGCTGTCTGTGGTTCTGGTCGTCTTTCATTACACTGAACCAGATACCCAGTATCAGCTTTTTGTTCCATTTTTTTTGTTTCTGGTTTTGCTAATTACACCGAAACTATCTCGCTGGCTGATCTATCGTCATGATTATCACATCCGGCGTAATATTCTTTTCCTGATTGATGTCATTGTCATTTCGGTGGTTTTGGCGGCCGTGCATCTGGACTTGGTCTTGTCCTTGCTGGGTCTGGTCGCAGTGCTCTATACCGCGATCAGCAATAAAATTTCATTTATGATGGCATCTCTAGCCAGCCTGATCGGGATTACGCTTTTTTATCTGGCCAATATTCTGGTCTTTGGGTTTAATAATTATTTCGAACCGACCAGCAGTGAGTTGACCGTTTTAGGCTTTATCTGTCTGATTACCTATTTTGGTGTCGGAAGTTTTTATCAAAGTGGTCGTGTGCAATACATGACCCAGAAAAAAGACCATTATTTCGAACAGATGAACCGTTATATGGAATTTGCCAATCAGCTGAGTCGCTATGCGCCCGTGCAGTTATGGCAATCCATTATGAAAGGTGAATCTGAAGCCAAAATTGAATATAAACGTAAAAAGTTGACGATCTTTTTCTCTGATATTCAAGGCTTTACAGAGCTATCTGAAACTCTGATTCCAGATGATTTAGCATTCCTGTTGAATGACTATCTTCGGCATATGACCGAAATCGCTAAAAATTATGAAGCGACTGTCGATAAATTCATGGGTGATGCCATCCTGATTTTCTTTGGTGATCCGAACTCCGAAGGTGTGGAACAGGATGCTAAGAACTGTATGGAAATGGCATTGGCGATGCGTCAGCAAATGAAATTGCTGCGGGAACGCTGGATTAAAATGGGTTATCCGCCACTGCATATCCGCATGGGGATTTCAACCGGTTATTGCCACGTAGGGAATTATGGGGCTACGCATCGTATGGCTTATACCATTGTAGGACGTGATGCCAATCTGGCAGCGCGTTTGCAAAGTGCAGCGGAAGTCGATGAAATCCTGATTTCGGAAGATACTCATAATCTGATCAAAGATGATTATCTTTGTGCACCGAAAAAGCCGATATTCTTGAAAGGCATTAAAGCACATGTAAGAACCTGGCAGGTCATGGAAAAATATGCGTCTCAGAAAGTCGAGTATCAGCGCTGGTTCGATTATGAATATAAGGGCTTTCATTTATTGCTGAATCTGGATGAAGTGCAAAACTTTGAATATCCTGAGCTGATTCATGTACTAGAAAAAATGATTAAACGCATTGAAACTCAGCAGAAAATGACCAATTCACAAGGTATTGTCAAATTGAAGCTTGAGGATGAAGTAATTGAACACATTTAAAGTTCATGTAAATTTACTTTAATTGTTTCTTATAAAGAGAAAAAACCACGCATGAGCGTGGTTTTTTATTTTAGCCTGCAACGAAAATCTTAGTGATTTTCTGACGCATGGTTAATGGTGTATTTTGGAATTTCAATTTCCAGATCTTCATCGTCCAGTTTAACCTGACAAGAAAG
Source organism: Acinetobacter endophylla (assembly GCF_053543775.1). NCBI lineage: Bacteria > Pseudomonadati > Pseudomonadota > Gammaproteobacteria > Moraxellales > Moraxellaceae > Acinetobacter > Acinetobacter endophylla. The sequence continues at coordinate 152,037 of NZ_JBLVOM010000240.1, forward strand.
ACGTGAATCAGGTTCTAAACCCCAGGCACGATCGAGTAAGTCAGCTTCAACATCATCCATTTCTTCCAGGCTGTCAAAACCTTTGCGTACCACTACATGGCAGGTGGTACACGCTGCTGACATATCGCAAGCATGTTCGATTTTAATGCCATTTTTTAGCAGGCTTTCGCAAAGATTGGCATTTTGTTCGACTTCAAACTCAGCACCTTCGGGGCAAATCTGCGCATGTGGAAGAACTTTAATACGTGGCATAGTCGTTACCTTAAATTAGTTTGAGTTTGACCAGTCGTCGAGTTTAGTGCCCTTAAGAGCTGCATCAATATGTTGATTCATACGTGCTGCTGCAAAAGCATCACTATGTATTTTAAGCTGTTCAACGGCAGATTCAATCGCTTTGATATCTGAACCCTGAAGCTGAGTTTCAAGTTGTGCTTGCGCAGTTTGCAGTGCTGCAAGTTGATCTTCAGTCAACAGACCGGCATCCGCTTGGAGTGCCTGAACCAGTGCTTCCAGCTCACGCTGTGCTTCCACTTTGGTTTCATTCAAATGACGAAGATTCTTATCTTCTTCAGCGAACTTATAACCGTCTAGCAACAGACGTTCAGTATCTTCACCCGATAAACCATAAGATGGTTTGATATCGATTTGAGCCGTCACGCCAGAGGTGGTTTCTTTGGCAGATACAGTCAGCAAGCCATCTGCATCGACCTGGAACGTCACTTCAATACGTGCCTGACCGGCAGTCATTGGTGGAATGCCATGCAGGACAAAACGCCCTAAACTACGGCAATGCTCAACCAGATCACGTTCACCTTGAACCACATGAATCAACATGGCAGTCTGGCCATCTTGATAAGTCGTAAATTCCTGACGACGAGCGACTGGAATCGCAGTATTACGCGAAATTAATCGTTCAACCAGTCCGCCCATGGTTTCAAGACCAAGAGACAGAGGCGTCACGTCTAATAGTAATGAGCCATCAGTTGAGTTGCCAATCAATTGGTTCGCAGTAATTGATGCGCCAATCGCAACCACTTCATCCGGATTAATAGTGCATAGTGGTTCTTGATTGAATACTTCACGCACGGCTTTTTGTACTGCATAAGAACGGGTTGAGCCACCGACCAAAACGACATTTTGAATGTCATCCAGTTCAAGCTTGGCATCACGCATCACACGCTTACATACGCTGATGGTCTTATCCAAAGCAACTTTAATGATCTCTTCAAATGTCGGACGGTCAAGCGTCAATACCTGATCAAGCAATTTGAGTTGAACTGAATCTGCATCAGACAAAGCTTCTTTGGCTTTACGTGCTGCAACCACAAAATGTGCATATTCTGCATCATTCAAGGTGTCAATATTCAGTTGTTTCTTGGCCCATTTCAGGATCAAACGATCTAGGTCATCACCACCGAGGGCAGTGTGGCCACCGGTTGCCAGAACTTCAAACACACCTTGACTAAAACGCAGAATCGAAACGTCAAAGGTACCACCACCCAAGTCGTAGATCACATAGTTGCGATCTGTACTTAGATTGCTTTCCTGATCGAGACCATAAGCAACAGCAGCAGCGGTTGGCTCATTCAACAAACGTAAAACATTCAAGCCAGCAAGTTGAGCAGCATCACGGGTTGCCTGACGCTGTGCTTCATCAAAGTAGGCCGGAACAGTAATAACGGCACCATTGACCGGATTTTGCAGACTGGCTTCAGCGCGGTCTTTCAACTGCTTTAAAATTTCTGTAGAAATCTCAACCGGCGTCTTACGGCCTTGTGCGGTTTCAAAAGCCGGCATTTCATTCGCTTCACCAACCAACGCATAAGGATGCTGGAATTTGATGTCAGCTTTCGAGCGACCCATAAAACGTTTTACAGAAACGATGGTGTTTTTAGGGTCAGTAGTAATGAAAGGCGCAGCTTCATTGCCGTATTGAGTCTGTTGTTCTGCATAATGCACGATAGAAGGAAGTAGCACACGACCTTGTTCGTCATTAAGTACTTTGGCTTTACCTGAAAGAACCGTGGCAACCAAAGAGTGGGTGGTGCCTAAATCGATACCAATCGCAATGCGGTGTTCATGTGGTGCACTTGATTGACCTGGTTCTGCAATTTGCAAGAGAGCCATAGTGTTACATCCTTTGCACGTTAAATATTAAATACTAAAAATTAGAAATCATCATCAAGATCAAAGCTGTCATCGTCCAGGAAGCGGTCTTCCGCTTTGTCGATATCGGCCATGACTTTAACGAAGAAGCGTAGTTTGCGCACTGTATCGCGTGCTTCGGCCCAGTCTTCATCCGCATAATCAATTTTGAACTCGCGAACCAAGCCCTCAATCCATTGCTGGACTTCGACTTTCAGTGAAGTTAAATCTTCAGCAGAAGTTGCATCGTCAAGTTGTTCACGAATTTCCAGAGCGTCCTGCAAGAATTCAAAATCACTGATCGACTGATCTAAGTGATAATCCTGTTTCTTGAGAGACAGTAAATACGCTGCACGGCTATCGACCGCTGACAAGGTTTTAAATGCCTGATTGATATCACTTGATTTAATCAGAGCCTGATCTTTGTCTTCAGCTTTATCTGGGTGATATTGTTGCTGCAACTTTAAAAATTCAGTCTTTAAAGCCGCTAAATCAATATCGAGTGCTACAGGAAGGTTGAACAACTCAAAATGATTCATGGGAGATGGGATCCGCGATTAATGTGCAAAAGTAACTGTATAAATGCAATTAAAACAGTGTGAAACACACTGTTTTAATGTCAAAAAGAGAATAACTGCCGGGTTTATACAGTGAAGGATTCACCACAACCGCATTCGCCTTTTTTGTTGGGGTTGTTAAATTCGAAGCCTTCGTTCAAGCCGTTTTTAACATAGTCCATCTCCATACCTTCAAGATAAACCAGGCTTTTCGGGTCAACGAATACTTTAACCCCAAACTGCTCAAAGGCTTGGTCATGTGTATCGACTTCATCGACGAACTCGAGCACATAGGCCAGACCAGAACAGCCTGAAGTTTTCACACCAACGCGAATGCCTTCACCCTTACCGCGATTTTTTAAATAATTGCTGATATGAGTTGCAGCATTTTCAGTTAAATGGATCATGAAAACTCCGTTAAAATTTCAAAACGTGGAACAATTAAGCTTTAACTTTCTTGCTACGGTAGTCTTCTACAGCTGCTTTGATTGCATCTTCAGCAAGAACAGAGCAGTGTACTTTTACTGGTGGAAGTGCAAGTTCAGTTGCAATATCAATGTTCTTGATCGCTTGAGCTTGATCCAAAGTTTTACCTTTGAGCCATTCGGTCACAAGTGAACTTGATGCAATGGCAGAACCACAACCATAAGTTTTGAAACGTGCTTCTTCAATCACGCCTTCATCGTTTACCTGAATCTGTAAACGCATCACGTCACCACATGCTGGCGCACCAACCATACCAGTACCAACGTTTTCAGCATTTTTATCTAAAACGCCAACATTACGAGGGTTTTCGTAATGATCAATTACTTTTTCGCTATAAGCCATGTTGCTTCTCCAAACCTCGGGGTCAGCCTCAGTATTAAATATGGGGGTAAAAAAACTTTTCTCAATGAGATAGCAACGGATTTGTCACTATCTCAGAATGAAAATTAGTGCTCAGCCCACTCAACTTTAGAAAGGTCAATACCTTCCTTATACATATCCCAAAGCGGAGAAAGTTCACGTAACTTCTCAACAGCAGCTTTAGTGATAGTCAATACGTGATCGATATCTTCTTCAGTGGTGTATTTACCGAAGCTGAAGCGGATCGAACTGTGTGCAAGTTCGTCTGAAAGACCCAATGCACGAAGTACATAAGATGGTTCAAGTGTTGCAGATGTACATGCCGAACCTGAAGATACCGCAGCATCTTTCAATGCCATCATCAATGATTCGCCTTCAACGAAGTTGAAGCTAATATTCAGGTAGTTCGCTACGTTTTGTGTTGGATGGCCGTTCAGGAACACTTGTTCAAGACCTTGTAAACCATTCCACAGCTTGTCGCGAAGTACACGTAAACGAGTCTGTTCAGCTTCCAAGTTTTTGCCTGCAAGTTCAAACGCTTCACCCATACCTACAATCTGGTGAGTCGCAAGGGTACCTGAACGCATACCACGTTCATGGCCGCCACCATGCATTTCAGCTTTAAGGCGTACACGCGGGCTACGACGTACAAACAGTGCGCCAATACCTTTAGGGCCATAGATCTTATGCGCAGAGAAGCTCATCAAATCTACTTTTAAAGTTGAAAGATCAATTTCAACTTTACCCGCTGCCTGAGCTGCATCGACATGGAAGAAAATCTTGTTGGCGCGAGTGATTTCACCAATCGCTGCAACATCAGTCACAGTACCGATTTCATTGTTTACCATCATCAGGGAAACAAGAATTGTGTCTGGACGGATCGCTGCCTGTACCATTTCAGGCGTAATTAAACCGGTTTGAGGTTGAGGCTCAATATAGGTAATTTCAAAACCTTCAGACTCAAGCTCACGACAGGTATCTAAAACTGCCTTATGTTCGATTTTAGAGGTAACGATATGTTTACCTTTAGATGCATAGAAATGAGCCACACCTTTAAGCGCAAGGTTGTCTGACTCGGTTGCACCTGAAGTCCATACGATTTCACGTGGATCAGCTTTAATTAAATTCGCAACTTGTTCACGTGCATATTCAACTTTTTCTTCTGCTTGCCAACCATACGCGTGTGAACGAGATGCCGCATTACCAAAGGTACCATCGAATGTTAAGCATTCCATCATACGTTCAGCAACCTGAGGATCTACAGGAGTTGTAGCTGCATAATCAAGATAAATCGGACGTTTCATGTCAAATACCTGTAACCGATAAAAGGGCTGAATCTAAAGGTGCTGATTTTTGGCGTAATGACACAGTCTGGACGTTGTCACGTGCAACCAGATCAGCAAGCGAGATTTTTTCTAAATAATCGGCGATGTGATGGGAGAGTTCCTGCCATAAATCATGAGTCAAGCACATCGCGCCATTCTGGCAATTGCCTTTATGGTCACAGCGAGTCGCATCAACTGTTTCGTTTACAGCTTCAATAATTGCTAACACAGTAATTTCATCTGCATTACGTGCTAAATGGTAACCACCATTTGCGCCACGAACACTAGAAACTAAACCATGACGCTTGAGCTTCGCAAATAACTGCTCAAGATAAGCAACAGAAATAGTTTGACGTGCTGCAATTTCAGCGAGCGTTATCGTTTTTTCAGAAGGCTGCAAAGCTAGATCAAGTAGAGCAGTCACAGCGTAGCGACCGCGAGTGGTTAGGCGCATGATTCGATACACATGGTTAGACTAGATGTGTAGATTTTATGAATCCCGACTAAATTAGTCAAGTTATTTTTAGTAGACCTTAGTGGGATTTAATTTTTGGAGAATGAAAGATTTACATGCTCAGCCAATTATACACTAATAACATAATCAAAAGTACGCTGCTCAGGCCAAAAATGATATTAATACGCTTTTGACGGCGTTCGATCCGTTTCAGGCGGTTTTTATACTGTTTGACTTCCACTTGCAGGGTATTGATCTTGGAGCGCTGTTCTTCAATTTTCTTTAAAAGCGGTGCAATACGCTTTTTAGAAGCAATAATTTCCGCTTCATCCGTCGGCGCATCAGACAGCCAGTGTTTCCAGTCGGCTAGTACTTTTGGCAAGCTGAATACGGTTAACAGATCACGAAACTCATCTTTTAAAACCTGATTGCCATCAATGCGCATGCTGCGAATGCTACGACGATTGCCAAAAATGAAAATTTTAATCAGATCGGGAAGTGTAGTGCGCACATCCAGGTCGACAATGCGGCCCGGTGCTTTGTGGTCAAATAATAGTCCATTGGGGGTGAATTGCACATAAAAGTCGAAATATGGAATATAGCTATTGATTTTAATCGAGATGTTTTTATCTACAAACTTTTTGGCCTGTAATGCAACGACACGATCATGCTTGAGAATGAAAGTAAATATTGTCTCTAAAACAATTAACGTCATCGTAAGCAACAAATGCGGTTGATTTTGACTTTGTTGCGATTCGCTCATATACAACCAATCCTTACCTGAAATATAAAGTGAAAAAGCTTCCTGCTTGTGAAGAGATTTCAGGGTTAAATCAAATTAGACTTGAAATAAATTGCTTTGTAGAACAGTTTATCAAATCTATCAAGTACTAAATTTGCTATTATGCAGTGGTTTTGTAGAATAATTTATAATAATTGCGCAGAAAACAAACAGGAGCCGTGCACATGGACAAGTCAAAAACAGCACAAGACTCAGCTGAAGCTTCGAATGAGAAAATGCTGAAACCCAAGTCTAAATCTGCCTCGGAGCGCAAATCGGTTCTTGATTTTCGTAAATACACCAAACAGATCTGGTTGGCTGGACTTGGGGCATTTTCACGTGCAGAAGAGGAAGGCAATAAACTGTTTGACTCGCTGGTCAAGGTCGGGGAAGAACTTGAATCTAAAACTGCAGATATTGCCGATCAAACTGTAGAGAAGGTTTCAGAAAAAGCCAAAGAGTCGGTCACAGACACCAAAGACAAAGTGGAAAAATTAATCGACAACTCTGTTCATCACTCATTGAATCGTATAGGATTAGTCACACTGAAGGATGTACAGTATTTGGAACGTTTAATTCTCCAGTTGCATGCCAAGGTTGATCAGTTGACTGCGGAACAAGAAAAAATGAAAGAAGAATTGCCGAAAAAACTTAAATAAAATGACTTTATTTATTATTCAATGTTTTTTTCGCATATTTTTTGAAAAAAAAGAGGTTCTTAAGTATTGCGTTTATACCTAAAGCATTGCTATAAAGGCGTTATGGCATGTTAAACCAATTCTTGAACCTTAAATAAACGATATTAAGAGGACGTAATCTTCATGAATAAATCAGAATTAATTGATGCAATTGCAGAAAAAGGGGGATTATCTAAGGCTGACGCAGGTAAAGCTTTAGATGCTACAATTGCTTCTGTTACTGAAGCTTTAAAATCGGGTGATACAGTAACTTTAGTGGGTTTTGGTACTTTCGGTGTGAAAGAACGCGCTGCACGTACTGGCCGTAACCCACAAACTGGTGCTACTCTTGAGATCAAAGCAAGCAAAGTACCTAGCTTCAAAGCAGGTAAAGGCTTAAAAGACGCTGTAGCTTAAGCTTACCCAGCGACGAAACGCGCCTTCTTTGGCGCGTTTTTTATTGATAAATTTAATTGTGATGATTAACACATTCATTCAATGGGTATTTTCGGTTAAAATCCTTTGCAAATAAAATATTGGAATACTTATGGAAGCTTTTCGTAAAGTTATTAAGGGTTGGTTGGGCAAAGTCTTGCTCGTTCTGTTTTTGACCCCGTTAGCACTTGTAGGTATTGAAGGATATTTTAGCAGCGGAAACTCTGATGCGGCAAAATCAGTGAACGGGACTGAAATATCTCAAAAAGAATTAGAGTCACTGACCAAATCATTTAAAGAACAATATCTCAGTTATGCCAATGGGGATGAAACTTTACTGAATCAAAGCTTCATTGACCAGAAAGCCATGGATACTCTGGTTGCACGTACTTTATTGCTGCAACAGGCTGAAGAATTAGGGATCAGTCTGAGTGACCAGCAAATTGAACAGATGATTGCTCAGCAGCCTACTTTCCAGCAAGATGGCAAGTTCTCGAATGCTTTATATGAAAATTATCTAAAATCAATTGGCATGACCAATCGCGCTTTGATTGAAAGTTTACGTAAAGATCATGCGCTGAAGATGCTGTCATCGACTTTCCTGGATTATCCACTGGTAAGCCCAGTCGAAATGCAGCAGATTGCCGATTTACAAACTGAACAACGTCATATTCATATTTCCAGCATTAATCTGGACAGCTATAAAAAAGATGTCAAAGTGACGGATGCAGATATTGCTGCTTATTATGAAAAACACAAAACGCTATTTAAACAGCCGACCAGTGTAGATGTCGACTATGTGGTGTTAAAGCCAAGCGATATTCAGGTGGAGAGTTTAGCGGTTACAGAGGCTGAGCTTCAGGAAGCCTATACCGCCTTTGTTGCAACACAAAAACAGACAGTTAAACCAGATGTGAAGCATATTTTAATTACGGCGGACAGTCGTAGTGATGCTGAAGCAAAAAAACTGGCGACCGATATTGCAGCCAAAATTAAAGCCGGTACTACTTTTGCTCAGGCAGCAGCACAATATTCTGAAGACCCTGAATCTAAGTCTAAAGGTGGCGCGCTTGCCGTTTATGAAGAAGGTGTATTTGGTACTGCATTTGATCAGACGGTTAGTTCTTTAAAATCGGGTCAGGTGTCTGCACCAGTGAAAACAGATTATGGTTACCACATCATTTCTGTGCAAACGCCAGATGTTGCAGTTCCTTCTTTTGAATCACAAAAAGCACGTTTGTCTGAAGAAGCCTTGGCTGCTAAAAAATCCAATGCATTCTCTGATACGGTCAATACGCTAAATGATATGGTGGTAGGAAGTGATTCTCTGGATGTCGTTACACAGGAAGTTAAAGGTGTACAAGTCCAGAAAGCCCAAGGTGTAACACTTTCGACCCGTGATCCTGTGCTGAGCGATGCTAACCTCAAAGTCAAATTGTTTAATGACGATGTTAAAAATGGTGATCGTAATGCTTCATCAAGCATTCAGTTAGCCAATGGTGATGTAGCCTGGATAAAGGTGCGTAATTATCATGCAGCCGGCGAACAAACATTGGCAGAAGCAAAACCCCGTGTTAAGGCTCAGTTGATTGAAGACAAGGCAGCTGCTTTGGCAAAAGCAAAAATTCAGAAAGCTTTGGATGAGTTCAAAACCAAACCGGCTGCAGCAGTGGCGAAAGGTGATTTGATCTTTGAAGATGCTGGCGTTTACACACGTGCTGAAGGTTTACTAAAACGTGATGTACAGCGTGCGGCCTTTAGTCTGCCGACACCAAAAGCAGGCCATTGGTCAGTGACCACAGCGAAAATGCCGAATGAACTGGTTGTGGTTGCGGTATCAGAAGTGAAGAAAAATCCGGTGGATGTATTAAGTGCAGAACAGCGTAGTGAGTTGGTGAAGTTATATCAGCAACTTCGTGGTCAGCAGGAATTTGATGACTATACGCGTTACCTGAAATCTCAGGCAAAAATCAAATAAAATTGTTGTATAAAAAAACCAGCCTGCGGGCTGGTTTTTTGTTTTCTAGGCAAATAATGGTTTAAGCACGAATAATCAGTTGATAACCGGTATATTTGCGCATATTAATCACGCCAGTATCCAGAATTAAATACTGGCCCTTGATGCCTTGTAATTTGCCACGAATCACAGGAGTTTTATCCAGATTATGCGATTTAATCTTTTCCGGATATTGTTCTACCGGATAAATAAACTCTCGTGCGAATTCATCTTCCAATACTTCAATATTTTCATTAAATTCTAGATTCTGATTAAATTCTTCGCGAATGCTTTGAATTTTAGGCGCAAATTCTTCCAGCAGTTGTTCACGCACTTCAATCAGGTTCAATGGTTCTGCTTCACCTTTCAGTAGCTTGCGCCAGTCAGTTTTATCAGCAACCTGCGTACCAAACATGACCTCAAGCTTTCCGGAAAGACGACGTGAGCCCACTTTCATAATCGGCAGGGCTTGGGAGGCACCCTGATCAAGCCAGCGAGTCGGCATTTGGCTGGTACGGGTAATGCCGACCTTTAATGCACTGGAATTGGCCAGATAGACAATATGTGGTTGGAAGCAGACATTCTGTGCAAATTCATCTTCGCGGCAAGTGCCCAAATGATAATGGCACGTCTCTGGCTTCATGATGCACATATCACATGAAGCATTGGTTTTAAAACATTTAAAACAGTGACCTTGCGAAAATGATTTGGAAGTTTTGTTGCCACAAGACACGCAGTAAATATTACCGGTCCATTCAATCTCGATTTCTTGGCCTAAATTAAACGGAAGATCAATTTCTGCACGATCTAAAATTAATTTATATTCAACATTTGCCCGCTGTATCTGTTGATCAGTTACACTAAGGTCCTTGAGGCCGACGTGCATTTTATGACAAATGCCCTGAAGTTCCATAAAAATTACTCACTTAAATCATAAGGATGCAGTTATGGCTGAGCAGAATGTCATTACTTCAATGCTAGACGATTTCGCACAGGAACAGCCAATTCATACTGCTATTTGTATTGGGCAGGACTTGAGCCAAGTCCAGTTTCAGCCAGCTATTCAATGGTCCTATTTTAGCGTATCTGACTTTTTAAATCTGCCTTTTCAGCAACGTTATGACTTGGCTGTGGTGATGCTGGATACTGCAGAAACAGAACATTTGTCTGAACAGATCATGAGTCAAATTCTGGTGAAATTACGTGATTTGTTTGCCAAACGGCTAGTGGTGATCAGCCGGCTGCAAAATGAAAAGTTATTGAGAGCTTTAGGATTTACCCAGCTGATTGACAAGACCACACATGAGGCCGATTTTGCGCTGTGGCAGTTTAATATTTTAACCTATAAGCACGTGCCAGACTGGTTTAACTCCAAATTTTGGGCTAATCCGGAAAACTGGGATAAATTTCGCTGGTAAACCGAAAACCTGCTTAACCAAGATTGCAAATATTAACACAATCTTGCCTAGACAATATGAGGGCAGGCCGTATTCTGTAATTAAGATGCACATAGGATATAGGACATGACAAACCTGAGTAGTATTGTGGAAATATTAGCAAAGCAGGCATTGGGTGGTGGGCAGTCGCAGCAAAAGTCCTCACAACAAGGTGGCTTGGCAGATATCCTGGGGTCTGTGCTAGGGCATTTAAACCAGTCAAATTCTCAGCAAAATCAAAATACTCAAAACCAGCAAAATCAAACCGGCCAGCAGACTCGACAAAATGGTCTGGGGGCAATTTTAGGTTCAGTAATAAGTCAGTTCGGTGGTAGTGGTACTCAAGGTACTGCTCAGCCTCGTTCAGGATTGGGTGGTTCTACTGGTAAAACCTTATTGATTGCAGTACTGCCTTTAGTGCTGGCCTGGATTCAAAAACAGGGCGGTTTACAGGGTGCATTAGACAAGCTAAAAGGACAGGGGCTCAATAGCCAGGTCGATGATTGGGTGTCGACCGGCCCCGGTGAAAATGCCAATGTCGATCCGCAGCAGGTGCAAAACCTGTTTGATGATCAGGAAGTTGAAGCAGTTGCACAACAAACCCATGCACCGAAGCAGGATGTGTATAGTGCGATTTCACAGGTCTTGCCGCAGATTATTGATTCGCTTACTCCACAAGGTGAGCAAACCAGCAAGCAGGAAGCCAATAATGATATTCAAAATGTATTGAATATGGTTTCAGGACTTCTTAAAAAATAAATATAGACATTAAAAAATCCCGATATCTGTCGGGATTTTTTAATAACTATCAAATGATTTAGAATTTAATCTAGATTCATGCTGAACAGCTGATTAGATTTACAAATTTTCTTGGCAACATAATGAGATTTTCTCATGCGAATCAGGATAATCTGCGACTGAAAACCGAGTTCACCAAACTCAGGTTCTACCTGTACATAATGCAGTTGCCCATACTCATCTCGCACCCGCGCTTGAGCAGAAAAACCGGGTCGGGCATTGCCACTGGAAATTGTCGCCAAACGGCCAAGTAAATTGACATTGTTCTTTTTATATTTAGGTGGAATGACCTGATCCAGACAGTGAATCATAAAAATAGTAAAAAAAGTCGCAATGATTAAAGCCGGAATAATCAGGTAATAAGCAGGCAGAAATTTAAATTCCTGAGAATAGATCAGGAACTGTAAAACATAGCCGGCAAAACTAAAATTCATCAGGAAGAAAAACACAATCAAGGTTTTGGAGAATTTGACGTTTAGTAGATCCATCTGCTGAAAGTCATAAGGTGAAATTTTTTGCAGAAACTTGCTGGGTCTGAGTCCAAAATAGAAACCAATGGTTTTCACCACACCGAACAGAATAATCGCCAATAAACTCAGATGAAAAGGCATCAGGTTATAGTCTAGAAAAAATGCAGGCATGGTGAAGTCCGTTTTAGTCTTATTCTGAGAGGTAAATTCCACCATCAGAATGCACGGTAATCTCTACTTTTTCAAGTGCTTGACCTTGGCAAGGCCCAGAAATGCATTCACCGCTTTCTACCAGAAACAAGGCGCCATGCGTGGAGCATTCAATAAATTCCTGATCGCGATCCAGAAACTGGTTTTCCAGAAATTCCAGTTCGACCTGCAAATGCGGACACAGGTTTTGATAGGCATAGAAGGCACCGTCACGCTGTGTGATAAAGATATTATCTCCATCGGGAAGCTCAAAAGAGCGTGCTTCGCGTTCTGGAACGTCTTCGGTCATGCAAATTTTAAACATTAAGCACATTCCTTTTGAAAGTCTTGTAATAATGCCGCATAGTCTTCAACTGCCAGGCGTGGACCAAATTGTGAAACCACCTGGCTCGAAATGAGAATCGCCAGTTCAGCCGCAGCTTGAAGACCCAAATTAGCATTCAATCCGTACAGGAAAGCCCCGGCAAAAGCATCACCGGCACCGTTGGCATCTACTGCAGGCACTTTACGGCCAGGAACAGTAAATGTATTTTGATAATCCGAAATCAGTGCGCCTTCAGCTGACAATGTAATGACAACGTGCTGACTGATTGTTTTTAATTTAAGCAGGGCTGCCTCAAGATTATCTGTTTCTGTATACATCAGCGCTTCTTGCTGGTTACATAACAGCAAGTCTACACCATCTGCAATCATTTCATCCAAACCGGCACGCGCGTATTGCACCATGGCAGGATCAGATAAAGTTAGGGCAATTTTAACGCCATTGGCACGGGCAATATCACGTGCTTGTTGTACCGCATGACGTGCTGTGTCAGAAGTTGATAAATAACCTTCGAGATATAGCCATTTCGCGCTATTTAGTGCGCTGAAATCAATTTGTTGATCAGTCAGTTCGGCCGTAATACCCAGATAGGTATGCATGGTACGTTCAGAATCAGGGCTGACCAGAACCATACATGTCCCTGTTACGCCTTCACTGATCGATTGGGTGGTGGTCTTAATACCTGCATCATTCAAACCCTTCAGGTAGATGTGCCCCAGTTCGTCATTTCCGACACGACAGCCATAAAATGCAGAACCACCGAGCGCAGAAAATGCCACGGTAGTGTTGGCTGCTGAACCGCCTGAAGCCTGACCCTTATACACTTGAGTCGCTTGAAGATTTTGATAAAGAGTGGCCTGAGTCTCACCATCTGCAAGTTGCATGGTGCCTTTTTGCAAGTGATGTGCAGTTAAAAAGTCATCAGAAACTTTAAATTCTTGGTCAATCAGCGCATTACCAATCGCAAAAAGATCAACAGTTGCCATGTTCAAATATCACATTAAAAATGAAAGTCCTAAGTTTACACGATTGCTTGGGATTGCTGTAGTTTGCTGAATCATTTTCAAATATTTTTCAAAAATGCTGTATTTTGTTCAGCAGCTATCTTTGGTCTAAAAACTGACTTATTTTTGTGCACTGGTGTGCTGCAGCATTGATTTAAGGATCACATTTTATTTATAAAGAGATATCGCTCCTGGCATGATACTTTAAGTCGCTTGGCAACAGTGATTCTTCACAACAATTTCAAATAGTGTGCGTATATGAATATTAAAATTGTAACAGCCGAACAACTCCCGGATCAGATCGAAACACTGGCAACTCTGGCACGTAAAGAAGGCTATAATTTGGTAGATAAGTTAATAGAAGAATATCGCACCGGGAAAAACTGCTTTAGCCACGCCAATGAATATTTGGTGGTGGCGCATGATGGCAAGAAACTGGTTGGCTGTGGTGGCTTAAACCAGCAATGGGGAGATAACGGCATTGAAGACCGCATTGGTCGTGTACGCCGTTTTTATGTGCATCCGAAATATCGTCAGCATGGCGTAGGCAAACAGCTTTTGGCTTACCTAGAGCAATTGGCACGTCCGCATTATTCGGCTTTATGCTTACAAACAGATACCCGACTGGCCGCCAGTTTTTATCAAAAGCAGAATTATGTATTTGTAGAAAATAATCCAAGCTATAACTATTTTAAATATCTGATTTCTTAAGCTTGTAAATACTCATCTAGATGCAGGAAGTAAATTTGATGATTTAATTTTCAAATGATCAAGTTTACTTAATTCGATCAAAATCCTCGGTTTTCAACGTGAATAATTCAAACAACTAAAGCTATAATGCGCTTAGTTATTTTAATTAAAGCATTAGGAGATCGCATGACTGTAGATGTCACTGAAACCATTTCTCAAACTGTACATCCTGCGTTTCAGTTGGTACGTCAACAACATGTTGAAGCTTTAGACATTTTCGTGTCTGAATATAAACATAAAGTGACTGGCGCCACGCATTATCATCTGGCGACCAATCACGACGAAAATGTCTTTCTGGTGGCGTTTCGTACCCAGCCGATGGATTCTAAAGGCGAAGCCCATATTCTGGAACATACTGCGCTGTGTGGTTCAGAAAAATTCCCGGTGCGTGATCCATTCTTCCTGATGATTCGCCGTTCATTGAATACTTTCATGAATGCCTTTACTGCGGCTGACTGGACTGCGTATCCATTTGCGACCCAAAATAGTAAAGATTTCCAGAACCTGCTCGAAGTGTATATGGATGCAGCATTTGCTGCGAACCTGAATCCATTGGATTTTGCCCAGGAAGGCATTCGCATTGAGCTGGAAAATGGCGAGCCTGTCTATAAAGGCGTAGTTTTTAATGAAATGAAAGGTGCGATGAGTTCGCCTTCAGACCAGCTGTATCACACGCTGGCGCATCATTTATATCCGCATACCACCTATCATTATAATTCTGGTGGTGATCCTAAAGATATTCCTGACCTGACTTACCAAGAGTTAGTAGATTTCTATAAGTCACATTACCATCCAAGTAATGCAGTCTTCATGACCTTTGGCAATAAAACAGCATTTGAATTGCAAGAGCAGTTTGAACATCTGGCATTATCCAAATTTGAAAAAGGTCAGACGCTGTATCCAACACCTGAAACCCGTTTGACTGCACCATTGACGGTTACCGACAGCTATGCGGTCGATGCCGAAGATCTACAGGACAAGACCTATCATGTGCTGTCATGGTTATTGCCGGAAGCTAGTGACATTAAACTGCGTTTGGGCATGCGTTTAGTTGAAGGGATTCTGCTTGAAGATTCAGCATCACCACTGCGTCATTATCTGGAAACGTGTGGTTATGCAGATGCAACAGGTCCATTCATGGGCGTGGATGATTCTAATTTTGAAATGACTTTCTACTGTGCGGTGCAGGGTTCAAATCCTGAACATGCAGAAGAATTTAAAAATGGTGTGTTTAAGGTTCTAGAAGATGTTGCCTCTAAACCGGTTGATCAGAACATGGTCGATGCGATCCTGCATCAAATTGAATTGCATCAGCGTGAAATCAATGGTGATGGTACGCCGTATGGTTTGAGCCTGATTCTGAGCGGTCTGGGCAGCGCGATTCATCACCGTGATCCGGTTGAAGTTTGGGATGTGGATTCTGCGATTGCCGCAGTTAAGGAAGAGCTGCAAGATCCGATGTGGCTTTCCAATCTGATCAAAGAGCATCTGCTGGATAACCCACATCGTGTCCAACTGACACTGGTTCCCGATGCGACCAAATCTGCCAAAGAAGCGGCTGATGAAAAAGCGCGTCTAGCCGAAATTGGAAAGAATCTGACTGAAGAACAAAAAGCTGAAATTATTGCCCAGACTGAAGCATTGAATGTTCGTCAGGACACGCCGGATGACTTGAACTTATTGCCGAAAGTCGGTCTGGAAGATGTCCCTGCGGAATTGCAAATTGTTCAAGGCCAGTTGCGTGAGATTATCTGTAACCGTGTTGATACGCCGTTGAACCTGTATCATGCCGGCACCAATGGGATTTATTATCAACAGGTTCTGGTCAATATTCCGGATGAAGTGGTGCAGTCGCCTTACTTTAACCTGCTGTCGATCCTGATGGGTGAAGTTGGTGCGGGTGAGTATGATTATCTTGAGTTCCAGCAACTGCAAACAGCGGTAAGTGGCGGTCTGGGCATGGGCGCATCTTTGCGTTCTAAAGTCGATGACAAAAACAAAATTACTGCCTGGTTGACGTTGACCACCAAATCTTTGGTGAATCATCTGGATGCAATTCGTCTGTTAAAGATCGGTTTTGAACAGCTTCGTTTTGATGAGAAAGACCGTATTGTTGAACTGTTACAACAGCGTAAAACGCGCTGGCAGTCACGTATTTCTGGTTCTGGACATAGCTATGCAATGCAAACGGCTTCACGTCAGCATAGTGCATTGGCTTTGCGTGATTATCACAATACCGGTTTGGGTGCATTGAACTGGCTGATCGAGCTGGTGTCTAAGATCGAAAAAGATCCGGCTGAATATGATCTGCTGATTGATGAATTAAAACGGATTCATCGGGTCTTGTTGCAAGCACCAAAGCAATTCCTGTTAGTCTGTGAAGAGCCGCAGTCTGAGCATCTGATCGAAGAAATTCAGAATGTCTGGGACAAACTTGCTGTTGATCCAGCACCGGTTGCATTGACTCAAGTCGAAAAAGTAACCCATGATCAGCACGAAGCCTGGTTGATTCAAGCCAATGTCCAATTCTGTGCGGCTGCTTATCCGGCAGTTGAAGTCTCACACCCTGATGCTGCTGCCTTGATGGTACTAGCGGGTTATTTGCGTAATGGCTTCCTGCACAGCGCCATTCGTGAAAAAGGCGGTGCCTATGGTGGTGGTGCGAGCTATGACGGCAATGCCTGTTCGTTCCGTTTCTACAGCTACCGTGACCCACGTCTGGCAGAAACCTTCCAGGATTTTGATGCGAGTATTCAGTGGTTACTCAATGCACCACAACAGCCGCATCAACTGGAAGAAGCCATTCTGGGGCTGATTGCCAGTATGGATAAACCAGGCTCACCGGCAGGCGAAGCCATTACTGCATGTTATTCCTACTTGCATCAACGTACGCCAGCGTTCCGTAAAAAATTACGTGAACGTTTATTGAATGTCACACTGGATGATTTGCAGCGTGTTGCACAGACCTATCTGGTCGAGCAGCAGGCGACGAAAGCCGTTGTGGCACCAGTGGCAAAACGTGAAATGCTGGAGCAGCTTGGTTTTGTAATTCAACAAGTTCTATAAATAAAAAAAAGAGGATAAGGGATGGCGCTTAATTCGTTTAAGCGCTCAACTCTACAGCTGAGCGTGTTGCTGGGCTGTGCAGTTGGGACGCAAGTGAATGCGGAAGAAACAGTAGTCAACAGTCCCACGCCGGCAACGGCTGAAGCCTGTGCTGCACTGGAAATTAGTGCAGAGCGTCTGGCCTGTTATGATACTTTATTTAAAATTCCGGTTACTGATAAGCCTGCAATCGTTTCTGAACGTCGTGCAGCAGCAGAAATTGCGCCTGAACCCGACAATTTAAAAGCGAAAATTGGTCAGACTGTTTCCAATATTTACGCTTCTGAAGGATCAAAGCTGACGCCGAATCTGTCTTTGCTGGATAGCCGCTGGGAACTCTCTCCGGAAAGTAAATTAGGCACCTGGAACATTCGTTCTTATCAGCCGGTGTATTTGATGCCAGGTTTCTGGACATCAAACAAGAATGAATTACCCGAGAGTGAAAATCCCAACAATATAGAGACAGAGAAACAGAATCTCACCTCAACTGAAGCTAAGTTTCAACTGTCTTTAAAGACCAAGGCGGTTGAAAATATCTTGGGAGATAATGGCGATCTCTGGCTTGGTTATACTCAGTCTTCGCGTTGGCAGGTGTATAACTCGGAAGAATCACGTCCGTTTCGTGAGACCAACTATGAACCCGAAGCCAGTTTGATTTTCCGTACCAATTATGATCTTTTGGGTCTGAATTGGCGTATGTTGGGATTGACCATCAATCATCAGTCCAATGGTCGTTCTGATCCGTTATCACGTAGCTGGAATCGGGTGATGCTGAATCTTGGTTTTGAAAAAGACAATTTTGCCTTGATGGTTCGTCCTTGGTATCGCTTTGAAGAGAAGCGAGAAGACGATAACAATCCAGAGATCAAGAACTATATTGGCCGTGGAGACATGACCGCATTTTATCGTTATAAGGAGCATGATTTTTCATTGATGCTACGACATACCTTAAAAGGTGGAGATGAAAACCGTGGAGCGGTACAGTTCGACTGGTCATTCCCGATCAGTGGGCGTTTGCGTGGCCAATTCCAGCTTTTTGATGGTTACGGAGAAAGCCTGATTGATTATAACCATCGTGCCACGTATGTCGGTTTAGGTGTTTCCTTGATGAACTGGTTCTAGGATTCCAACTTTAAACATCTTGGAATGAAAATAAAAAACCATGCCGCTGCATGGTTTTTTTATAGATAGATTAGCCAATCTGGATTTCTGAAGGCGGATGTTTGAGACGACTCTTTTTCGGAGTCGCAATAAAATAAGCAAGCGTCAGTGGCCCTAGACGCCCTGCGAACATTAACAGCATTAGAATAATCAAACTGGCAGGTTGTAGTTCCTCTGTTACCCCTCGGGACAAACCGACGGTACAGGCCGCAGACACGGCTTCAAACAACAGATCCAGAAAATCCTGCTCAGGTTCCAGGATTAATAAGCTCATAAAACCCATCATGATCAATGCTGCAGTAATACACACGACGGCCAATGCTTTAAACGTAGTTTTTTCAGGAATAGAGTGATTAAACAGCCGGATCTCATCTTCGCGTCTTAAAAAACTGATTACGCTGATGACCACAATAATAAACGTACCGACCTTAATGCCGCCCGCCGTACTTAAGGAGCCGCCCCCGATAAACATGAGCAGCATGGTAACGAGACTGGATGCATCGCTCATTTGTTCCATTGGCAAGCTATTAAAACCTGAAGAGCGGGGAACGGTGGCATGGAACCAGGCATTCACGGCCTGATCGCCCAAACTCATGAGACCCAAGGTGTGTGGATTGGAAGCCTCTAGTAGCCAAAGTACGATAAAAGCACTTAGGTTCAGACCCAGAATCGTTGAGAGGATTAGCTTGCTGTTGGTACTCAACTTACGCCAGCGCTTATGTTCTTTGACGTCCATCAGCACCAGAAAACCGATACCGCCAATGATATACAACATACTGATGGTAAAGGTAATCAGATATTGCCCTGAAAAACTCATCAAGCTATTTGGAAATAGTGAAAATCCACCATTATTAAAAGCGGAGACACTATAAAAGGCTGCATAAAATAATGCATCAGTGAATTGATATTCTTTAAGCCAGGACAAGGTCAGAATCAGCGTGCCGATCGCTTCAAAGAATAGAGAATATAAAAACACGGCTTTAATGGTAAAACTGACTTTTTTCAGACTAGTTTGTCCAATGGACTCCTGTGCCATGACTTGTTGTTTTAGCCCCAGTTGCGGTGCCAGACTCATCACTGCCAGAATGGCAAAGGTCATAAAACCCAAGCCGCCGCATTGCAACAAAAACATAATCACGATTTGACCAAATACGGTATAGGCTTCACCGACATTCACCACCGATAGCCCGGTAATGGTCACAGCAGAAGTTGCTGTAAAAATCGCCTCCAGCCAGCTGATTTCTCCATGATGTGCAATAGGCAGCATCAATAGCAGTGAGCCGATCAGAATTAATCCGAGAAAACCCAAAGCCAGTAAGCTCGGAGGACTGAGGTTAATCGTCCTGTGTTGCTTTAAATCAGAACTTTTCATAAATGTTTAAAATATTTAGCAAGACGGCGCAAAGGTTCCAGCAATCCTTCAACCAGTAAAATGTCGCCTTCTTGAAGAATCTGATTGGCATCTACGTGGTATTGCAGCGTAGATCCGCGTTTATGTAATAAGGTGGTAATTTCAGGTATATGCTTCATCAACTGATTCAACGGTGTACCATGATGATCTGCATGAATCTCGATCTTGACAATATAGTGATCATCTTCAAGTGACATATAACGGCTAACCATCGGGTAGCTGAGTGATTGTGCCACACGGACGCCCATATCTTCTTCTGGGTGAATAATTTTTTCGACGTTCAGATGGGTCAAAATCATATGGTGGGCTTTGGATTTGGCTTTGGCCCAAATTTTCTTTACACCCATATTTTTCAGATGCAGTACACACAGAATGCTGGCTTCAATATCTTCACCAATTGCGACTACGACCGCTTCACAGCGCTGGATATCCAGTTCATCCAGGACATGCTCATCGGTTGCATCGGCAATGACCGCATGGGTGAGCTGATCGGAAATATTTTCCACATATTTTTTATCGAGATCGATTCCAATCACATCATGTTTCAGGCTGATCAGTTGAGTCGCCACTGTTGCACCGAAGCTGCCCAGCCCAATGACTGCAAATAATGCCATGCATATTTCCTTAAATCTTTTTATTTCAAATCAGTTCATGTCTAAGTATGTATCTTAAAGATTTTTATAGTTTTCAGCTATCTGGCCTTACATAAATACTTCATACATTTTCATTCAGCCGGACATAAAAAAACCGCCTCGAAAGGCGGTTTATGTTTGAAAGAATTACTTCAAGAAACGTTGATAACCCAGATTATTGGTAATTTCCTGATATGGATAGGTAATGGTTTCGAGAGTTTCGATCAAGCCATCCGGATTCTGTTGTGCATCGGTTGCTTCAAGACCCACCAGAACACGTCCTTCAGCAGCGCCGTGGTTCCGGTAGTGGAACAGGGTGATATTATGGGTTGGGCCAAGACGTTCCAGGAACATCAGTAAAGCGCCAGGACGCTCCGGGAATTCCACGCGGAACAGGCGCTCATTTTCAATATCGGCATGACCACCGATCAGGTAACGGATATGCAGTTTGGCCACTTCGTCATCAGACAGATCGTCAACGTCATACTGGAACTTTAAGGTTTCATAAATTTCCTGACGTTCTTTCTCGCCATTTTTCAGACTGATGCCGACAAAGACTTGCGCAGCAGAAGCATCGCTGGCACGGTAGTTAAATTCAGTAATATTACGGCCTTGTAATGCACGGCAGAAACTCAGGAATGAACCTTTCTGTTCCGGAATGGTCACGGCAAAAATCGCTTCTTTGCGTTCACCCAGTTCGGTACGTTCAGCGATATAACGTAAACGGTCGAAGTTCATGTTGGCGCCGCAGACAATCGACACCATGTTCTTCCCTTCGATGCCATGTTCAGCCACGTATTTTTTAATACCTGCCAGAGCCATTGCACCAGATGGTTCTACAATGCTACGGCATTCGTCATAAGTGTCTTTAATCGCTGCACAGACTTCATCCGTATTCACCAGCACCACATTCGGTTCCACGATTGGGCCAGAATTGTCCGATTTTTGCAGACGAATCACATCAAATGGTTTTTCACCAATTTGGGCTACCGCTGTACCATCAGCAAACAAGCCCACAGATGGGAGAATCACACGTTCATTTGCTTCTAAAGCAGCTTTTAAACAGGCAGATTCGTCGTATTCCACTGGAATGACTTTAACGTGGGGTGCGACATCACCTAAATACGCTGCAACACCTGCGATCAGGCCACCACCGCCAACTGCGACAAACACGTAATCCACATCGCGCCATTGACGCAGGATTTCATTAGCAATCGTACCTTGGCCAGCAATCACCAGTTCATCATCATAAGGCGGAATGAAGGTCATGCCATCTTCCTGGGCACGTTGAATCGCATACTTGTTGGCGACATCAAATGAATCACCATGCAAAACCACTTCGCCACCAAGACGCTTAACCGCCTGTACCTTGATATCAGGTGTGGTTTTAGGCATCACAATAATCGCGCGAATACCCAGCTTTTTCCCTGAGAGTGCCACGCCCTGTGCATGGTTACCCGCTGAAGCAGTAATAACGCCACGTTCCATTTGTGATTTCGGTAATTGACTAATACGGTTATAGGCACCGCGTAGCTTGAATGAAAAAACCGGTTGTAAATCTTCACGTTTAAAGCGGATATTATTATTGAGTCGTTCGCTAATTCGTGGCGCTGCTTCGAGTGGAGTTTCGATTGCAACATCGTAGACCGTTGCTTGTAAAATTTGTCGAACCAAACGAGACAGCATGTTAATTTTCCATCTAACAGTTTAAAATAGGGGCTTATTGTAACAAACCACACGGCTTTGCGGTTTAAAAAAGCTGCAAAAGTCCAAAATAGTTGAGTGAAGCCATGAGTCTATATGCAACCCAAGATGAGAAAAAACAAGCAGCAGCCAAAGCCGCTTTAAAACACTTGCCAAAAGGGGGCATTTTAGGCGTAGGTACAGGCAGTACTGTAAACTTTTTAATTGACTTATTGCCTGAGCTGCAATTGGAAGCTGCGGTAGCCAGTTCAGAAGCAACTGCACAACGCTTGAAAAAACTCGGCATTGAAGTGGTAGATATGAACTCTGTCAGTGGTCTGGATGCTTATGTTGATGGTGCAGATGAAATTGATCGTCATATGCATATGATCAAAGGTGGCGGTGCAGCGCTGACACGTGAAAAGATTGTTGCCTCTATTGCGAAAAAATTTGTGTGTATCGTGGATGATTCTAAATGGGTTGGACAATTAGGGCGTGAGTTCCCGCTTCCTGTAGAAGTGATTCCAATGGCGCGTTCTGCAGTCGCGCGTAAAATCGTATCTTTAGGTGGCGATCCTGCGTACCGTGAAGGTGTGGTCACTGACAACGGTAATGTGATTTTAGATGTGTACAACCTGAATATTCTAAATGCACTTGAACTGGAAAAAACCTTAAACGATATTCCGGGCGTGGTATGTAACGGTATCTTTGCGATCAACAAAGCAGATATCGCCATTGTCGCGACTGATAACGGAATTGAAGAGCGTACAGCGGTTTAATTAAACTTTCTAGAAAAAATCCCTCTAAATCTCCCTGAGCGAAGTTTTGAAGCACTGCTTTAAAACAAGTGCAAGAAGGGAGACTTTTAAAAGCCCCTCTTTGAAAAAGAGGGGGTTAGGGAGATTAAAAAAACTATAATGACCTTATCCGATCTACCCGAAATCCAAATCACCCGAAATGTCCGTTCAACCCGGTTACGTTTGCGTGTCGATGCGACCCAGATTCGCCTCACAGCCCCGGTTTTTTGCAGCAAAAAACAGATACGGCATTTTATTGAACAATCTGAAAGCTGGCTGATTAAAACCTGGCAATCCCAGCAAGAAAAAATCGAAAATATTGACCGGACGTTACCGATTGAGCTGCGGTTATTTAATCTAAAAGAACCTGTACAAATTTCTTATCAAAGCCAGAAGAGCAACTTCATTTTTGATCATAAAAATTTACAGCTTTGCATCAGTGACCGACATCCTGAAGAATATTTAAAAACTTTCGTGATTGCCTACGCAAAAGAACAGCTTCCTTCATATTTAAATCTTGTCTCACAGCAATGTCATTTGCCTTTTAAAAACTGCAGTATTCGACAACCTAAAACCCGGTGGGGCAGTTGTTCGGCCAAACATGACATTATGCTGAATAGTGCGCTAGTATTATTTCCTGAAGAGGTCACGCATTATGTCGCTGTCCATGAACTGGTACACACAAAGCATTTTGATCATAGTCCACGCTTTTGGGCAGAAGTTGCTAAGCATGATCAGCATTTCCAGCAGCATCGTATAACGCTGAAAAATACGCCGTTGCCATATTGGTGGGGTGCCTAAAACCATAATTAATAAGTCCATATAACTCTATTGAAATAGCCTAAGCAAATTAAAAGTTTCATGATCAAAATCGGACTTATCCTACTGATCAATTAAAAAACCAGCAAACCCCAGTGAAATGGTTTAGAAAACCTCAACTTCCTGTCATACTAGGCTGTATAAAGGAAACATTTATTTGAGGTAATCATCGTGATTTCAGTGGGTATTGTGGGTGGTACGGGTTATACAGGCGTTGAACTTTTGCGTCTTTTGCTACGACATCCAGATGTAAATGTAACAGCACTGACATCACGTACTGAAGCAGGTCGTCGTGTAGATGACATGTTCCCAAGCTTGCGCGGGCATACCAATCTTAAATTTTCTGATTTGAGTCTGGGTTTATTAAAATCATGCGATGTGGTGTTCTTTGCAACGCCGCATGGTGTCGCAATGAAACATGCCGAAGAGCTGGTTGCTGCAAATACCAAAGTGATCGACTTGGCGGCAGATTTTCGTTTACAAGATCTTGAACAGTTTGAAAAATGGTATGGCATGCAACATGCATGTCCAGAACTGTTAAAAGATTCTGTTTATGGTTTATCTGAGCTAAATCGTGAAGAAATTAAAAAGGCCAGTGTGATCGGGAATCCGGGGTGTTATCCAACTACAGTTCAGTTGGGTCTGGCGCCGGTCTTAAAAGCGGCTGAAGCATTGGTGAAACCTGAAAGCATTATTATCGATGCCAAATCTGGTGTATCAGGTGCAGGTCGTAAAGCCAGTCTGGGCATGATTTATTCTGAAAATTCCGATAATTTTAAGGCCTATGGTGTAGCGGGTCATCGTCATCACCCTGAAATTGTCGAAGCATTGGAAAAAATTTCAGGTCAAAAAAATGTGTTTGATCATATTTTATTTGTACCGCATTTGGTGCCGATGATTCGTGGTATGTTGTCGACCATCTATATCGATTTAACTGAAGCAGGCCAATCAGCAGATTTACAAGCGCTATATGAGCAGTTCTATGCCAATGAAGCATTTGTCGATGTTATGCCGGCGGGTAGCTCACCCGAAACCCGTTCAGTGCGTGGAGCGAATCAGTTGCGTATTGCCTTGTATAAGCCACAACCAACGAAACTGGTTGTACTGGTTGCACAAGACAATCTGGTAAAAGGGGCAGCAGGTCAGGCTGTACAAAACATGAACCTGATGTTTGGTTTTGCTGAAGACGCTGGCTTAAATAATATTGGTTTATTACCATAAAAAACGTATTAGAACTTCACACACATTTAGATTTGCATTTAAATGTGTGTCTTGATTAAAGCAAACAAGAGATCAAAATGCCGAATAACGAGTCAAATACGACGCTTCCTCAGGAACCCGGGACTAAGAAACCATTCATGAAAGGTAATACGCCCTTGGCCATTGGTGCGGCTGTATTGATCTTAAGCAGTGGCGTACTCGGATATACCGTAGGACATCGTCAGGGTTTGACTGCGGCGGGTTATGATGCAGATGCAGAGCAACTGGTCGATGTGGTACAGACTCAGAAAGCCAGTCTTGAAACACTGAACAAGACGCTGAATACTGCGGTTCAGGAGCGTGATCTAGCTGTCAGCAACGCCAATGATCTGTATCTGGCCATGACCAAGGCACGTGATGAACAGGTGCAGGCTGAAAGTGTAGGAACCATTTATCGCGAAATTTTGCGTCAGCGTGGTGGTTTGGCATTGGCGGTTCAAAACCTGTCGATTAAACCATTACCCGAAAATGCCTTTGAATACCAGATTGATCTGGTTCAGGTCAGTCCAGGCAAAAGTCGTGCTTCAGGTAGTGTGGAACTGCGCCTGATTAAAGGGACTGAAATTCTGGTGGTACCACTGGAAGATAAAAACTTTAATTTTGAAAATTATGAGCGACTCACTGGCCGCTGGACCATGCCGAAAGGCTTTAAACCAGAATTTATTGAAGTGCGTCTTACTGGTGCCAAGCCTGTGATTCGTCGTTTTAGTTGGGAACAGGGCAAAGCAGTCGAAAATCAGTCTGCCACCTTGTCAGAAATTCCGAAAACCGAAGCAAATGCAAATTAAGTGTGAAATATAAATCTTATGCCAAGCAATAAACGTCAAATGTGTTTAAGTGATATTAAAAATTCTTTTAATGAGTCTGGAATCGTTGATTGGCATATCAGCCCACGTTTAGCAAATGAACCCTCTGAAGACGGTGATTCTGACTTAGCTGTACAGACTGCACCGCCAGAACTGAAACGTCCACCGTTGTATGCGGTTGTTTTATTAAATGACGACTATACGCCGATGGAGTTTGTAATTGAAATTTTACAACAATACTTTGCAATGAATCTTGACCAAGCTACACAAGTAATGCTAACTGTACATTATGAAGGAAAGGGTGTAGCTGGGGTTTATCCTCGAGACATTGCGGAGACCAAAGCGAACCAAGTCAATAATTATGCTCGATCACAAGGTCATCCGTTACTTTGCCAAATAGAGCCTAAAGATTAAGGGGGTTACATGCTCAGTCGTCAATTAGAAGTATCACTACGTTTGGCTGTCAGCATGGCTCGTCAAAAGAGACATGAGTTCCTGACCGTAGAACATTTATTGTTAGCCTTGCTCGACAATGATTCAGCCGTGAATGCTCTCAAAGCATGTGGTGCGGACATCATCGTGTTGCGTAAGGAATTAGAAGAGTACGTAGAACAACATACCCCTAAACTTGGTGAAAATAGTGATCAGGCACCACACCCGACAGAAAGCTTCGACCGGATCTTGCAACGCGCGATTTTTCACGTGCAGTCAAGCGGCGGCGATCGTACTGTAGAAGGTGCTGATATTCTGGTTGCCATGTATTCTGAGCGTGACTCATTTGCAGTCTATCTGCTGAAACGTCATCAAATTAACCGTCTGACCCTGACTCAGTACCTGTCTCATGGTACCCGTAAAGAAGATGTACAGTCTGAAGAAGAAATCGAAGATCTAGATGGCGAATCAGCATCTTCAGCAAGTTCAGGTCCACTTGAACTTTATACCACTAACCTGAATGTTGAAGCACAAAAAGGTAAGACCGATCCACTGATTGGTCGTGAAAAAGAAATCGAGCGTGCCGCGCAAATTCTTTGCCGCCGTCGTAAAAATAACCCACTCCTTGTCGGTGATCCAGGTGTCGGTAAAACCTCGATTGCTGAAGGGCTGGCTTGGTTAATTGTCAATGGTAAAGCGCCAAAACCACTGGAAAATGCTGAAATTTTCAGTCTGGACATTGGTGCTTTGGTGGCAGGAACCAAATACCGTGGCGACTTTGAAAAACGCTTGAAACAGCTTTTAAATGCGTTGAAAAAGAAACCTGAAGCAGTGCTGTTTATTGATGAAATTCACATGATTATTGGTGCAGGCTCGAGTATGGGCAGTACCATGGATGCATCGAATCTGATCAAACCGGCGCTGGCAAATGGTTCTTTACGCTGCATCGGGTCAACCACATTCCAGGAATACCGTCAGGTCTTTGAGAAAGATCATGCTTTATCGCGTCGTTTCCAGAAAATTGATGTGAATGAGCCATCTATTTCTGAAACTATTGATATCCTACGTGGTCTGAAATCGAAGTTTGAAGATTTCCATCATGTGGAATATGAAGATCAAGCCTTAGTGTCTGCGGTAGAACTTTCTGCGAAATTTATCAACGACCGTTTCTTGCCAGATAAGGCGATTGATGTCATTGATGAAGCCGGTGCTCAGCGCCGTCTCAAAGCAGAACAAGATGACAGTTTAATCACCGTAGAAAATATTGAAGACATCGTTTCTAAAATTGCGCGTATTCCTCCGAAAACTGTCTCTAAAGATGACAAGAGTGTGCTGGAAAATCTTGAGCGTGATTTAAAACGTGTGGTCTTTGGTCAGGATGAAGCGATTGAGGCCTTGGCTTCTGCAATTAAACTGTCACGTGCCGGTTTGAAGTCTCCAGATAAGCCTGTAGGTAGTTTTGTCTTTGCGGGTCCTACAGGTGTTGGTAAAACCGAAGTGACCAAGCAGCTCGCGAAACAGATGGGTGTGGAACTGGTTCGTTTTGATATGTCGGAATACATGGAACGTCATGCAGTGTCACGTTTGATCGGTGCACCTCCGGGCTATGTCGGTTTTGATCAGGGTGGCTTGCTCACCGATGCGATTCACAAAAATCCGCATTGTGTGCTGTTGCTAGACGAGATCGAAAAAGCGCATCCAGATGTGTTTAACCTCTTATTGCAGATTATGGATCATGGTTCATTGACTGATAATAACGGGCGTAAATCTGATTTCCGTAACGTGGTCTTGGTACTCACCACCAATATTGGTGCTGAAAGTATTTCACGTGTCAGCATTGGTTTTATGGAACAGGACAATAGTAACGATAATCAGGAAGCGATGAAGAAAGTTTTCTCGCCAGAATTCCGTAACCGTCTCGATGGCGTGATTCAGTTCAAGGCATTACCAAGCAGCATTATTGAAAATGTTGTAGATAAATTCCTGACTGAACTTCAAGCACAACTAGATGACAAAAAAGTCATGTTGGAAGTGGATCAGAGTGCACGTGAATGGATGTCAGAACATGGCTATGACCGTTTAATGGGCGCACGTCCAATGCAACGTTTGATTCAGGAACACCTGAAAAAACCGCTGGCTGAGATGATCCTGTTTGGTGAGCTGGCTGAAAATGGCGGCAATGTTGCAGTATCTGTGAAAAAAGAAAATGGTAAAGCGGTTGGCTTAAAACTTGAAGTTTTTGAAGACCAGACTGCTGAACCAGCTTAATTAATAAGAAGGATCAAACCCGTGCTTGCACGGGTTTTTTCATGGACTCATATTTTAAATTATCAAATTCATATCATTTAAAAGATAAATTATGGATATTCAAGTTACCAAGCTGTTCACGACATTTTTACTGTTTTTAGTCACGGCATTGATGGAAATTTTAGGTTGTTATTTTCCCTATCTGATTTTAAATCAGGGGAGAAGCCACTGGTTATGGATTCCGACAGCTCTGGCTTTGGCGGCTTTTGTCTGGCTGTTAACCTTGCATCCAGCTGCTTCAGGACGGATCTATGCCGCTTATGGCGGTATCTATATTTTTTCAGCACTGATGTGGTTGCGCTTCGTTGATCAAGTGACTCTATCGCGTTGGGATCTACTTGGTGGCATGGTGGTAATACTGGGCGCGTTGATTATTATTTTGCAGCCGCAAGGCTTGGTGCGTTAGCAAGATATAACAGTAAACCTTATTAAAAAAGGTAGCCACGGCTACCTTTTGTTTTCAGGATTCTTGAATCCTGAATCGAAATAAATGTCTTATGTGTTTAGATTATTTTAATTTGCAATCTTTCTGGGAAATATCCGTTTTATATGTTTGTGTCTGCGAGTTCAGGCTGAGTTCAACCTTGTAAGGGTTCTCAATCTGATAGCGATGCTCAAAGAAAATTTCACAATTATTGAGCAGATTATTGCGAATGACTTTCATCACTTCTTTGCGCCCCAAGTCTTTTTCAAACTGGCTAAAATCGGGCGTGATGATCATGCCTTTCAGTGTGGTTTTATTGGCACTTAACTGTAATTGTTCAATAATCGTATTTTGATCAATCTGCAATGGTAAAGTTCTGGAATCCTCTGCACTGAGCACTGCGAGCAATTCATTCAGCTCAGCTTTTTTCTGAATTTTAAATTTGCTGTCAATAATATTTTTTTCTTGAAGATATTGGTCAAATTCAGAAGCATGCACCGGTAAGGCGACACTGCTAAAACCAGTCAAGAGTGCCAAAGCCCAATATTTTTTTTGCATTGTATAAAATCACTTTTTATTCCATTTCAACAATGATTATAAGAGCTGAGACAAAAAAAGCACCAGAGATTGGTGCTTAATTTGTGAAGATTCATCTTAAAAAATTAGTCTTTTTTCAGATTTTCATTAATCAGGAATTCAACCAAAGCTTTTTGCGCGTGCAAGCGGTTTT
Source organism: Acinetobacter endophylla (assembly GCF_053543775.1). Classification (NCBI taxonomy): domain Bacteria; kingdom Pseudomonadati; phylum Pseudomonadota; class Gammaproteobacteria; order Moraxellales; family Moraxellaceae; genus Acinetobacter; species Acinetobacter endophylla. The sequence continues at coordinate 181,810 of NZ_JBLVOM010000240.1, forward strand.
CAGCTTCATCCCAAACTACGGCATTTTTATGGTCAAGCAGATTTTCTGAAATCTCTTCGCCACGATGCGCAGGCAAGCAGTGCATAAACAAGCAATCCGGATGTGCAAGATCCATCAGGCGTTCATTCACCTGATAATCTGCAAAGGCTTTTTCACGGATCTTCTGCTCTTCTTCCTGACCCATGCTTGCCCAAACATCAGTCACGATCAGGTCAGCATTCACCGCTGCATCTTCAGCAGAAGGAACCAGTTCCACACAATGCGCGAATTCAGACAGGAATTTTTCTTGTGGCTCATAGCCTTTTGGCGCTGCAATTTTCAGATTAAAGCCCCACATATGTGCAGCTTCAATATAAGAGTTACACATATTGTTGCCATCACCAATCCAGGCAACAGTTTTACCTTCAATTGAGCCACGTTGCTCTACATAAGTCTGCATGTCAGCAAGTAGCTGGCAAGGATGGTGGTCATCTGTCAACGCATTAATCACTGGAACTTTTGAATAAGATGCAAAACGCTCCACGATATCATGGCCGAAAGTACGGATCATCACGATATCCAGCATGCTTGAAATCACACGTGCAGAATCTTCAATCGGTTCACCACGACCTAACTGGGTATCGCGTGAAGACAGGAAAATCGCGCTACCACCAAATTGGCTCATGCCAGCTTCAAACGAAACACGCGTACGGGTACTCGATTTCTCAAAAATCATGCCCATCACTTTACCAACAAATGGTTGGAACACTTCATTGTTATGCTGTTTGCGCTTAAGCTCAATTGCGCGTTGCAAAATCTGGTTAAGTTCTAAAGTTGATAAATCGCGTAAGGTGAGAAAGTGACGGAGAGCCATTCGTTACTCCACAATAATTGCCGAAAAACTCGATCAACAATCAGTTGTTGGTTAGTTTAAGAAAAAAATACGGAATCGGCTAATATACTATAAGCAATGAAAAATGCAAAAAAACTAGACTTTTTGATGACCGTCTAAAAAGCGATCCACACAATAACTGATGTATTTGTCGATTTCCTGATCATCTTCCTGTACCGGAATTCCCATCAGAATACGCCATTCCAGATTGCGCAAAATACCAAAATACAACTGTGCCGAATATTGCGGATTCTCGCAATGCAATAAACCTTGCGCATCTGCCTGTTCTAAAGCCGTAGCAATGGCACTTTGTACATGCACCGGGCCTCGCTCATGAATATGCTGGGCAAGTTCTGGATTGCGCTGACTCTGTTCCAGCACCAGACGCATAAAGGCCGAGTTTTCAGGTTGCATGATCTGGTGATAAAAATTGAGTAGCGTGTGTACTAAATAATTACGAAAATCCAGTGCCATCAATTCGATCGGAATACTGATATCTTCAAAAAACTTGATACGACGATAATCGCAGATGGCTTTAAACAAGCCTTCTTTATTGCCAAAGTATTTATAGATCGAAGCTTTGGAGCCTCCGGCATGCTGGACGATATCATCCAGAGAGACAGCGTCATAACCCCGTTCCACAAATAGCTCGGTTGCACTGATCAGCAGCGCAATACAACGCTCATGACCACGTTTGGTCTGTGGCAGATCTTTGGCGAGCGGTTCTAGGGCAAGGTCTTGCATAGGAGATCGTACATCAACATGACAATAAAGATTGAAACGCCATCATAGCAAATATATGCACATATTTCATAATTGCGCCAGATAAGTGCGCTATTTGCTAATTAGGTAAAGCAAAACTTAAAAATTTGACTAAAGTTTTAGAGTATTTGTTCTATCGGGTTATGGAATGAGCAAGCCAAATGAGTATACTCGAATTTCAATAATTATAGCCAAGACTGTGGAAAAGGAAGATGACAGAACAAATGTCTGCAGGTTTAAGATTTAGACAAGCGCTTGAAGTCGAGAAACCATTGCAAATTATGGGCACGGTAAATGCCTATGCTGCCATGATGGCCAAACAGGTCGGTTATAAAGCCATTTATTTATCAGGTGCGGGTGTCGCGAATTATTCTTATGGTTTGCCTGACCTGGGCATGACCAGCCTGGATAATGTTCTTGAAGATGTACGCCGGATCACTGAACGTGTGGATACACCTTTACTGGTTGATATTGATACCGGTTGGGGCGGCGCATTAAATATTGCCCGAACGATCAAACAGATGATTGCAGCAGGAGCCGCTGCGGTTCATATTGAAGATCAGGTTGCACAGAAGCGTTGTGGTCATCGTCCAAATAAAGAAATCGTATCGCAACAGGAAATGGTCGATCGTATCAAAGCTGCTGTAGATGCGAAAACCGATTCAAACTTCGTGGTGATGGCGCGTACCGATGCGCTACAAAAAGAAGGCCTGCAAGCCGTGATTGACCGTGCTTCTGCCTGTGTTGAAGCGGGCGCAGATGCGATTTTTGCTGAAGCGATGACTGATATCACCATGTACCGTACAGTATGTGATGCGGTCGGTGTGCCAGTCCTGGCGAATATTACCGAATTTGGTGATACGCCGTATTATACGGTAGATGAATTGGCTGAGCAGGGCATTGGCATGGTGCTGTATCCATTGTCAGCGACACGTGCAATGCAAAAAGCCGCACTTGAAGTGATGCGTTCGGTGCGCGAACATGGTACTCAGGTAAATGTGCTGGATATCATGCAACAACGAAAAGAACTCTACGAATTTTTAGATTATCACAGCTTCGAAGACACATTAGATAAACTGTTTAAACAGGAGAATTAAAAAAATGGCTGAAGGAAAAGTACTCACTGGCGCAGGATTGCGCGGACAAGTGGCAGGTAAAACCTCACTTTCAACAGTAGGCAAAAGTGGCGCAGGCCTGACCTATCGCGGTTATGACGTACAGGATCTGGCTGAACATTGCCAGTTTGAAGAAGTCGCTTACCTGATTTTCTTCGGAGAATTGCCGACATCAGAGCAATTGGCAGCCTACAAAGCCAAACTGAAATCCTTACGCACTTTACCTCAGGCATTAAAAGAAGTCCTTGAGCGTATTCCTGCCGACTCACATCCAATGGATGTGATGCGTACTGGCGTTTCCATGCTGGGCAATCTTGAAACTGAGCAATCTTTTGAGCAGCAACAGGATATCGCAGACCGTATTTTGGCAACTTTGCCGGCAATGATCTGTTACTGGTATCGTTATAGCCATGACGGCGTGCGTATTGAAGAAAATACCGATGATGATTCAATCGGTGCGCAGTTCCTGAATCTACTGCATGGCGAAAAGCCAAATGAATTACATGAACAGGTGATGAATGTTTCCTTGATTCTGTATGCAGAGCATGAATTCAACGCTTCAACTTTTACCGCTCGTGTGTGTGCATCAACGCTGTCCGATATGCACTCTTGTATTACCGGTGCAATCGGTTCCTTGCGTGGCCCTCTACATGGCGGTGCCAACGAAGCTGCGATGGACATGATTGAAAACTGGAAGTCGCCTGAAGAAGCTGAACGTGAAATGCTGGGCATGCTGGAACGTAAAGAAAAAATCATGGGCTTCGGTCATGCGATCTATAAGGACAATGATCCGCGTAATGGCATTATTAAAGTCTGGTCTGAGCGTTTGGCCAAAGATGTCGGTGATACGGTACTTTATCCAGTCTCGGTACGCTGTGAAGAAGTCATGTGGCGTGAGAAGAAATTATTCTGTAATGCGGATTTCTTCCATGCATCTGCCTATCATTTTATGGGCATTCCAACCAAGCTGTTTACCCCGATCTTTGTTATGTCGCGTGTGACAGGCTGGGCCGCACATGTGATGGAACAACGTGCAGACAATCGTATTATCCGTCCAAGCGCGGATTACACTGGGCCAGAGTTGCGTAAAGTAGTGCCAATCGCTGAGCGTTCTACTGCGGCTTAATCTGTTTCTGTAGTAAAAATAAAAAAAATAAGGTCTCAATTGAGACCTTATTTTTTATCGGTTTCGTTATCGGCTTAACAGTGCCGGATCTTCAATGCTATAACCTGTTTCAAAAGGAATACCCAGATACTTTACTATTACCAGAGTTTTATTTTGTCTCGGAACTTTATAGGCCTGGCTAATTTTCAAGCCTTGCTGATAACTAACCGCTTGCTGAACCGCGCTTTTTTGTAAGCCAGATTTCACTTGATATTGATAGGTCCATTTTGGCACTTTTTCCTGAGGGTCATGCCAGGCAGGCGCGCTACCTTTTTTTGTCTTTAACACCTTAAGCTGTGGTTTTGATTTTTGAATTGGATTTAATGGAACTAAACGTTTTTTGATTTTGGCAATGTCCTGATCAAACTTGCGACTGTCTTGATCATAATCGATGCGCTTGGTTTTAGGATTGATATATAAGGAATTGACCTGAACCAGTTGATTTGGTTTTTGGGATTTAAAATTATAATAATATAGTTGAGGCAAGCGTCCACGACCATCAAGATAGTGACGCATGATATAAAGCTTCTGTTCTTTGACTTCATAGCCTAGAACTTCAATATTTTGTGGACCGCCTACGGTAGCGAAAGCCAGAGTGGGCAAGCTCAGAGGGAGCAGGAGCAGTGCAGTTTTAATATTCATGGTCATTCCACCCTCAAAAAAATAGATTGGCATCTGATCATGCCAATCTATCTTAAAATACGGTAGAAATAATGAAGCTTATTCAGGCTATACAGTAACTTTGAAAGCTTAGCTGTTATTCAACAGATTGATCATGTCATGTGCAACCACAGCGGACAGTTTGTTGAGGCGTTCAAGTGGCGAGCCTTTGAGATAATACTGGAACTGATGGATTTGCGTGCCATCATTAATGGCCACAAAAAAAGTCCCTTCCGGTTTCTCTGGTGTCGCGCTACCACCTGGTTTAAGCAATCCTGTACAGGCAATAATCCAGTCAGCATCACGGAACATTTTTTTACCTGCTTCCGCCAGAGCAACCGTTACCGGCATAGATTCCGCAGTATGACTATTGATCAGATTCTTGGAAATGCCCAATACTGAAGTCTTGACACTTACATCGTAGCAGATCAAACCACCAATCAGAATTTCGGCACCTTCTCCTTTACAAATGGAGAACTGGCTACTGAGATATCCAGAACTTGCGCTTTCGATAAAGGCAATTTTTATGTTTTTCTCTTCGAGTAAGCCGCAACAGGTTTTTATCATAGTCTCTATATTTTCTTTGTGGGAGTGATTTTAGATCAATCTAGGCAGATTTTTTCCTGTCGATCAACTCCAAGTATATTTATATTTTTATGAAAGTTAAAATTTTTTTCATAGATCAGTGTAATTTCATGTTGACCTGATCGCAAATCTGAGTGGTTAAAGTTTGGGCTATTTTCAAAAATAGAGGTTTCTTCTCAGGCGGAACAGTGGTAAAAATAAAAATAAAGTGCTTAGTGAAAGTAGGGTGTTGGAATGAAAACCACAGTAAAATATGTAGTCTTAAAAAGTCTTGACTATCAATTGGGTACACCATTATTTCAGGAAGAAATTGACGCTGATGGTCAATATTTTGATCAGATACCAAGCACAATTTCTTATCAGAATTTGCAGTTCAAAGTGAAAAGCAAAGAGCTTAAACGTTTGTATCTGGCCGAAGAGCAGGAAGATACTCAAACGATTATCGTCAAAGTAGTCAATATCTAATAAAAACTGAATAGAATAAGCCTCTTTTAAAGGGGCTTATTTATTATAAATAGATTAATAAATATAATTACAAACAATGATTTGATCTAAGTTTATACCAAAATAATAAGTAAAAATATTTGAATTAAAGTCAAGGTAAATTCGAAACAGCTTAAGTTTTATTGGTGAGGTCATGTTAAGTATCGTATTTCTTCACAGTTAATAATATTCAAAAAGAATTGTATTTTTAATGTTTTATTTAATTTTTTAAAAATATAGAAGATTTAGATTTATTTGTATATATTTATAAATATCAATAGTATAGTTATTAAGTGGTTCTGTTTAATAACGCTTTTTAAATTTTATTAAAAATTTTCCTATATATGAAATAGGACTTAAGTTATTCCTTTTATTGGATAATAAATTTTTGACCTATAAAGTCTTTCATTATGTTTCTGTTGCATTATATCAGGTAATTTATGTTGCGCATTAATCTCCACTTCAAGTACTTATCTTACTATTTTTTACATTGAATTAATCTGTAACAGGTTAAAGGTTGGCGAAATCTGAAAAATGCGTAGAGTAGATATTAAGTCGAAACCTATCGGCTTTTAATTTAAAGCAAATAGTAAGGAATACCACCATGGCTAATAATCAACAGCAAGACCAACAGAAACAGCAGCAACAACAGCAACAGCAAAATCAACAACGCAATCAAGATCAGCAGCGTCAACAAAACAACCAGCAAAACCCAAATCAGCAACAAAATAACCAGCAACAACAGCAGCCGCAGCGCAATCAGCAACAAAACCAGCAAGGCCAACAGCAACAACAGCCACAGCAAAACAGTAACCAACAGCAACAAGATCAGTGAAAACCGCAGTGTTAATTCTGTTTAAGACTTACGCTCTTCATAAAAAAACCGCCTGAATCAGGCGGTTTTTTATATTTCATTGCACGATTAGACTAAGTATTTATTAACACTGAATATTGGCTTTTAGCTTGTAGAAATTCAAGGCATTGTCTAGGTCGGTGAGCAACTCTTTTTCTGTATATTCCTTGGGTGCAAGTTTTAGCAAGGCAGGCATATAGTTATTTTTATATTCTTTAGGATATTGTTCACACAGGATACGTGTTCTTTCTTCCAGACTAATTGTTGAAGAGTCAAGTTTGTCCAGATAAGCACTCAGTTGATTATCTGATTGTTCAAACTGCACTTTAATGTTTGCATCAGCTTCTGCTGCACTCTCTGCTTGCTGTTTTTGGCAGCCGCTTATTGCCAGACTCATCAATAAAGTAATTAGTATGCGATTTTTCATGCTGCCAAAATATTGTTATTGCTCATATGAAAAATTATAGAGAGAAATGACTAAAAAGAAAGCAGGGATCTATAAACTTTATGAGACATTGAACATTCATAACATCCGATATTGACTGAAATAAGGAATTTTCTCCTACAAATCTGAATTAACCTATTCTCATTTATAGGTTTAGCAATTCTTTTTGGGTTTTGGTTATTTAATCGTCTTATTTGCCCATTAAAAAGATTTTTGGATAAATTACAGTCATTTAATTAACAAAAGTAATGGTTTTTTCATATTTTGAAACATTGCATCTATATATCCTACACAGATTGGCTGCATGGCTAGTGATATCTTGGCGTCATTCTAAGAACTTAATGAAAATAATTAAAAATCAGCACATTATAGGGCCTGTTTAATTTAGGAGAGTTAAACAGGCTTTTTCTTTTCCGTCTTAAATCTGGTTTTTTCTTTGCTGATTGTATTTTTTGCTCATTCTCTTTCACATAAGTTTTCATACACAACATAAAGCCTGAAAATTCCCTCAGGAGAGATACATGAATAGATGTTATTTATATATCTCTTTTCACGAAAAGACAGGACAAAGCTATGATGAGATGTGTATGCGCATTTGGCATGGGCGTAATGGTTGGCTGTTGTTTTAAATCTTGCAAAGAGAAAATGTGTCAGATGATGAGCAGCAAGCATTGTAAAAGTGATCATTGTAAAAAAGATCAGGCGACTCAAGCTGAAGAGCCTGTACAAACTTAGCCCAAAAGCTTCAATTTTACTGAAAGGCTAAACAACAGAGCTGAGTACTGAAGTTGTTCTAGATCGCTGATCCAATCATTTTATATTGAATCATTCTATATTTAAAGCAATAAAGCTTGATCCTAGATTGAGCTTTTTACACTTAGGAGAAAAACATGATGCAATTTATATTTTGTTTATTTGGTCTTCATGGTGCGACTGAAATTAACTACACGTGTGACCATGATGAGATCAAACAGTGTCGTGATTGCTTGAAAAATATTGAATAATGTGCCAAATCATCAGACATCTTAATGAAGATCAATCCCCGTTCAATCATCAGTTGGCGGGGTTTTTCTTTACTGATGAAATTTTTGGATCTAAACATAATTTCTCACAAGGAATACTTTATAAAAGAATCATTTCAATAGGATTACGTTTTGATAAATTCTTAGCTGCTTAGAACTGGAATACAATAAAATTTATGCGTGTGATCACCCATGCTCGAATTCTTGAAGCAATTCAAAAGAGGCCACAGGCTGAAACTGCATTAGCTGGTTGGCATCGAATGATTAAGGCCAATCATCCTAAAGATTTTACTGAAATGAAAAGACTTTTTCCGGCAGTGGATAAGCTTAGAAAATTTCATGTATTCGATATCGGCTCGCACGCGAATTCATATTCTTTGCTGTACCATCTACGATCAGGCTGAACAGCTTATTTGCTCAGATGGACTTTAGGGTTTGTGAAATGTAAAAGAATACTTCAAGGAAAATTTGTCTTTTTAGAAAACTGAATGTGCAACATAAATAACATTGATGTTTAGCAGTAGATGTCATATTTATCTCTTAATAGATATATGAAGGAGATGCATATGACAAATAAGCCAGAGCAAGAGCAAGAATCAAATCCGCATAAAGAATCGAATGACGACAAGGGTAATCAGGCATCTTATAAGCATGTCAAACCAGAGAAAAAACCCAATGCAGAACCAGAAAATCCATTGAGAGAGCAAAAATAGCTTTTTCATATGGACGAAGCCCTAACTTGGTTTAGGGCTTTTTAATTTCCCGATAAACCTTGAATCTCTAGGCTTTGCAATAAATTCATCTTTCATTTCAAAGAAAAATTCATGGGCTTGTTCATGATCGCAGTGCAACCAGTCATGTCGTGATTCTTCCGGAATCACAATAATCGAGCGTTTTTCGTCATTCGGGTCATGAAACTGTTTCATAAAGGGATGTTGATCTGAATTTATGGTCAGCATCGAAAATGATCTGATTTTCTCACCATCAATGTGTGCGTCATCATAAATCGCCGCCACGGTAAAAGGATTGCCATCTTCACGTGAAATGCCAAACCAGTGCGATTTACCGTCTATATATTTAGGTTCATAGAATGTATCGACGGGTACCAAAGCAAACTGGTTGTTTTTCCAGGCATGTCGGAAACTCGGTTTGGATGCCACTGTTTCAGTCCGTGCATTATAGGTATGCCGGCCATATTTCAATTCTTTCGCCCAGGCTGGAATCAGTCCGAAACGTGCGATATCCAGCTCAAACTCATCAGCACCGCGCATAATGATTGGGGCTGGCGCTAAAGGATAAACATGCGGTTTCATGCCCAGTTCGAGTTGCTCTTCATGAATATCTAATAAGGAAAGACGTTTTTTTGAGGGAAATTCATAGTTCGAGCACATAAATAACCTCTTTCATTCTAATTATTATTTGCTAAAGAATTAAAGTATAAAAATGATGGGCTCAAAACAATTCGAAATCGTAAGTATAGTTTTAACAGAAAGTAAGAATACGGATTAATATTAGTTTATCCTCTTTATAGAATAGTGCTCCTTTAAAGGACTATTCTATAAATATGAAGATTAAAATATTTGAGTTTTTAATGATTAAATACAAAAGCTCACCGGGTTATTTTGTAGGGCAGGTGTTCAAAGCTTTCCCTTGTTCAACTGAATGGATAAAGTTTCCAATTAGAAATTCACTCTGTCTTAAGGAATCACGATGATCTCCATTTTTGACTAGATGGAAGGCGATAGATTTCTGCTTCGTACATACCTGCTGATAGTAAGCATAAGTACCACGATCATCGACCAGTTGATCTTTCTCACCTTGTACCAGCAGAACCGGCACAGTCGGTGTCATATTCTCAATAGACTGTTCTTTTAAATAATTTGTCAAAGGTGCCAGATTTATATTTGATTTAAAGACAGTCTTAGGTGCTTGTTTTAGGTCAGATTGTAATTCTGACAAACAGCGACTGCGTGCATGATTAAGAATTTCTTCCATTTCTGGGCTAACTAAATTTGCTGGAGCAAGCATCGGGTCTGCAGCTTCTGCTCCTAAAAGCACAATTGGAAAAAATGCGGCGACATCAGTCGTGATTTGCGAATTGCTGGCAACATATTCAGCGATTCCTTCATATTGGTAACCGCCCGGTGCTAGTGCAATTGCCCCGCGAAGATCAAATTCAGGTGCATCTTTTTGACCGGCCGCAGCAATTTTAAGAGATGCTGCACCTCCTTGACTATGACCCATAACATACCAATTTTTACTAAAGCTATAAGGCTTTAAATGGTGGATCGCTCGTACAGCATCCACGACAGTATGTAACTGGCTTCGCGCATTCATATAAGGATGACCGCCCGGAGTGCCTAAACCTTGATAATCAGGTGCAATGACTGCATAGCCGCGAGCGAGCCAGGCATTCAATGCTTTAGCAGCGATTTGCTGATAGACATGGACTGGCCCGCCCACATAATCCCCAGAGGGTGCACATGTATCAGCAACGCCAGTTGTACCATGCGCCCAAGCCAGAACAGGCCAGCCATCTTTAGGGAATTTGCCTTTAGGTAACAGGATATAGCCTGAAGTGACAATGGGTTCGGATTTTGTGCCACGACTGCGATAATTAATTAAGAAACGTTGTGAGGCATTCGTAAACAGATCAGTATTTTGTTCTTGTATAGATAATATTGTACCCGGTATTTTTTCCGAAATATTGGATTCTTGGATTTTGCTGCTATCGGGAAGTGGAGGAGATGCTATTGCATATGTTGAACCTAAACATAAACAGCTCATGATTAATTTAATAATAGGAGATTTAATTTTCATCGCTGAAACCATTTTCCTTTTTATAATGTCATTTTTAATGTAGCAGCTTTATTTATGTTTCTAAATTAACTCTGCACAGAGTTTGTAAACTAAAGCTTTTAAGTTAAGGCGAATGAGCAGTACAACAGGTTATTTTAGTTTAGCTAATAACTTCATATAAGCACTTATATTTTAATGTGGTTCTGATCTGTGAGTAGAATTCATATCATGTCTAACCTCACTAATACGATCATAAATCACTTTTCGCATTCGGTTTATTACTCCCAGAGGTTTGTGCTCCGGTAGTGTATGCCATGGTGTAAAAGAGAGATTTTCACAAAACTTGTTTTGTTCAGGTGTATCAAAAACTTGCTGAGGAATGCGGATAGTTGCGACCTTGTAAAAAGGCGCCTCACTTTCTTGCCATTCAGTCATGGAATCTTCGACTGACATGGTGTTTGATGTTCTAGGCTGTATCAGAAACTCCATACATGCTTCACTTTTTTGCAAATGTTTGCGCAATTTTTCTCTTAGAAAATTATGATGCGGAGCATGTGGAAGAGGATCTGTCACTGTCGAACATGCTTGAGCTGAATACTTTATAGCTTGACGATCAGTGCCTATTCCTAATTGATAGGGCACCATAGACCAATATCTAGTTTGCAAAGGATTAGAAATTTTATTTCTCGTATTTAAGGCAATCCAGGTTCCTTTAGCTCCTAATGCAAAAGGAATATGCAGTTTATTAAAAAATCTATCGCTATTTATATCTTGCATAAATGACATATATCGAACTGGATCATTCACAAAAAAGACAGGATGATTGATCATAATGAAATCTTGAGTAGAGGTTTCATCATCTAAAAGCTTTTCTCCCGGTACTCCCAAAAGTTTTATCGCCATACCACGGGCATCTTTTTTAATATCTGCTTGTTGGGCATTTTTAGACCCATTAGAGAAACGAATCCAGGCTTGATATGTTTTTCCCGGAAGAAAAACACCTTGAGCCAAGTTTTTGGGAAGAGCTTCATCTACTTTGAATTCTGCGCGTACGCAACCGTGTGCTTTGGGATGGGCATCACGTAGCGCGATACCTGTGGAATACTCTTTCCGAATAGATATCTCAATTATATCTGCGATTTTTTCAGTTATGTTTGCTTCATCAGGATAAAGACTTTCACTTAAATAATGATCTATATGGGGATGAAGATTATCTTTTGGAGAGTTAGAGGTTATAGGGGAAGCGTTAGCATATGCAGCACTACAAATACTTATTACCATTAGAGGGAGGAAGACTAGACCCGAGTATAGAGGTCTTATAAAGTTAGGCATTGATTTTCTCCTTGCTATAAAGCTAGAGTTCGTTTTAATTTTTTAGCCTATGATCTGAAAATTCTTTGGACATACTTTAGCCATAAAATAATTGTAATGTCTGTGTAATTATTGATCTTCAGATTTAAAGTTCATCCAACTCCTTCCTAAAAACGTTTCCGCCCTTTATCGTGTGCTCAATATAGAAGCCGATTTATGTTCTTACTTTGATTTAACTCAGCAAAGGGTTTTTTGCTTTAGTAAAATTTATTCATAAACTTATGTAAATTTATTTTTAGACTAATACGAGATGCTCGTAGCAAAATCAAGAGTTGTCGAATACAGTGCTATAGAAATTGATTGAGTTTAACATTTTGAAAATATTAGGATATATAAATCAATGCCAGTTCTAGCAATCCAGCATAGACTCAGTGGATTTTACTTTTTTTACTATGCGATTGTCGGGGCGTTCATGCCTTTTTGGAGTCTGTATCTTGAAGATCAAGGCTTCAATTATCAGGAAATCGGCATTTTATCTTCTATTGCGATTGTTACCCGATTCTTTGCGCCGTTGATCTGGGGGTGGATTGCAGACAAATCCGGTAAACGCATGCTGCTGGTGCGTATTGCCACCTGGATGGAAGCCTGTATCTGGTTCATGATTTTTATCATTCCCAATAGCTTTCAATCTGTAGCTTTATTGATGCTGATTTTCAGTTTCTTTCAGAATGCTATTCTGGCTCAGTTTGAAGGCGTGACTTTATTCTGGCTCGGGGAAAAAAGAGCAGAACTCTATGGCAAAGTACGAAAATGGGGATCAGTCGGCTTTATTATCGGTGTATTCTGCTTGGGCACCGTCTTTGAAATTATTAGCATCAGTATGTTACCCGTCTTGTTGCTGTGTATTTCATTTCTGGCCTTTCTCTGGT